>JAUYTF010000156.1 GCA_030695285.1 Eubacteriales bacterium
GTTTTTGCGCATGCGAGCGATGGGTGCGCACAAAGAAGATTTAAAAGAAGTTCTTCTACCGAGCGCAGGGATACGCAGAGAAGATCTGATTGACGCTTACGAGCTCTCCGCTGAGACGCTGACAAAAGCGATCTCCGGTAGCGTAGCGAAAAGCGCCCTGCAAGCCGGGTTAAATCAGATGCTCGTCTCCGGCAACATCGCTATGCTCGAAAAATCGCGCGACGATTACCTGCTCTCGCTCGTCAATGCGCATCGCCATGAGACGATGACGATTTTCCCGATCGTGGGATACTATCTCGCGCGAGACCGCGAGGCAAAGGCCGTGCGGCTGATTCTGACCGTGAAGCGAAACGGGCTGGACGACGCGGTCATTGCGGAAAGACTGAGGGAACTCTATGGCTAAAATTGGTGTCATCGGAGACCGCGACTCCGTGTTGCTCTTCAAAGCGGTTGGTCTCGATGTATTCTTTGAGGACGAAGGGGAGAGAGCAAACCGCACGCTCCACCGCCTTGCCCGCGAAGGATATGCAGCGGTGTTTGTCACGGAAAAGCTCTTTGCGGCCTGCGCGGAGACCATTGAGGAGTTCAAAGGGCAGGCGTATCCCGCCATCATCCCCATTCCAGACAACCAGGGTTCGCGCGGTCTTGGCGAACGCATGCTCCGGCAAAACATGGAAAAAGCCGTAGGCATGGACATACTCTCGAACGGTTAACACGAAATCGAGCGATGCTTTTCCAGCGATTGGACGCAGCGCATACACGTAAATGACTTTTTACGATAACGAAAGGGTAAGCAGCATGCAAGGAACGATCATCAAGGTCTCGGGACCGCTCATCGTAGCCGGCGGCATGGCGGACGTACAGATGTACGACGTTGTCCGCGTTTCCGACAAGCATTTGATCGGAGAGGTTATCGAATTGCGCGGCGATCAGGCCTCCATACAGGTATATGAAGAGACGGGCGGCATCGGCCCCGGCGAACCCGTTGAGACGACGGGCGCGCCGCTTTCTGTCGAGCTCGCGCCGGGCTTGATCGAGTCGATCTA
This sequence comes from Eubacteriales bacterium, assembly GCA_030695285.1. Classification (GTDB taxonomy): domain Bacteria; phylum Bacillota; class Clostridia; order Christensenellales; family CAG-138; genus UBA7703. The sequence continues at coordinate 1,047 of JAUYTF010000156.1, forward strand.
CGACGGTATTCAGCGTCCGCTCAACCTCATCCGCGAACGCGCGGGAGACCGCATTACACGCGGCATTACGGTGGACGCATTGGACCACGTAAAACTTTGGGCGTTTACACCCGTGGCAAACGTTGGCGATCAGCTGATCGGCGGAGACGTGCTCGGCACCGTGCAGGAGACAGAGGCCGTGCTGCACCGCGTGATGGTTCCGCCGAATGTCGCTGGTAAGCTCGTTTGGATTTTCGAGGGCGAGGCGAACATCGTCACCCCGATCGCGAAGATCGAAAAAACAGACGGTACCATCGTCGAACTGCCGATGCTGCAAAAGTGGCCGGTTCGCAAGGGGCGTCCCTACGTTGAGAAGATTTCCCCGCGTGAGCCGATGATCACCGGTCAGCGCGCTGTTGATACACTCTTTCCGGTCGCAAAAGGCGGCACTGCTGCAATTCCCGGGCCGTTTGGCAGCGGCAAGACGGTCGTGCAGCATCAGCTCGCCAAGTGGGCGGACGCGGACATCATCGTCTACGTCGGCTGTGGTGAGCGCGGAAACGAGATGACGGACGTGCTCATGGAGTTCCCGGAGCTGAAAGACCCGCGCACCGGACTCTCGCTCATGAAGCGTACTGTCCTGATTGCAAACACATCGGACATGCCGGTTGCCGCGCGCGAAGCTTCGATCTATACGGGCATCACGATTGCGGAATATTTCCGCGACATGGGCTATAAAGTCGCCATCATGGCGGACTCCACCTCCCGCTGGGCGGAAGCGCTGCGCGAGATGAGCGGCCGCCTAGAAGAAATGCCGGGCGAAGAAGGATACCCCGCGTATCTCTCCAGCCGCCTTGCTGAGTTTTATGAGCGCGCCGGCGCGGTTCGTGCACTGGGCAGCGACGGGCGCGAGGGCGCGGTTACCGCCATCGGCGCGGTTTCGCCTGCGGGCGGAGACATCTCCGAGCCGGTTTCGCAGGCGACGCTTCGTATCGTAAAGGTATTCTGGGGGCTTAGCAGCAAGCTCGCCTATGCGCGCCATTTCCCGGCGATCGACTGGCTACAGAGTTATTCACTCTACCTCGACCGCTTGGAAAGCTGGTACAATGAGCATGTTTCGCCCGAGAGGGCTACGCTCGTGCATAAGACCATGGCTTTGCTGCAGGAGGAAAACGAACTGGATGAAATCGTCCGCCTCGTGGGCATCGACGCGTTGTCCTTCCGTGACCGTCTGACGCTCGAGAGCACGCGCAGCATTCGCGAGGATTATCTGCAGCAGGACGCGTTCAACGAAGTGGACACCTATGCTTCGCCCAGAAAGCAGTTTCTGTTGCTCAAGACGATACATACATTTTATGAAAAAAGCCTTGCCGCCCTGCAGGAGGATGCGTCTTTCAACAAGCTCATTCGTTTGCCTGTTCGCGAAAAGATCGGACGTCTCAAGTACATCCCCGAAAACGAAATGCAGGCGCAATACGACACGATCATGAAGGATATGAACGACCAGATTCGCGCGCTGACGGAAGGAGGCGAACTGCATGCGTAAAGAGTACAAGACCATTCGTGAGGTCGTAGGTCCGCTGATGCTTGTCGAGCACGTTTCGGGCGTGAAATATGACGAACTCGTAGAAATCGAGCAGGCAGACGGCAATATCCGCCGCGGACGCGTGTTGGAGATCGACCGCGACAGGGCTCTGGTACAGCTCTTTGAAGGCTCGCAAGGCTTACAGATCAGCACCTCGAAAGCGCGCTTTCTGGGTAAGTCCATCGAGCTGGACGTGGCCCCCGATATGCTAGGGCGCATATTCGACGGCATGGGCAAGCCCATCGACAAAGGCCCGGCGCTGATTCCAGAAAAACATCTCAACATCAACGGCACGCCGATGAACCCTACCGCGCGCGATTACCCCAGCGAGTTTATTCAAACGGGCATCTCCGCCATCGACGGACTCAATACGCTCGTGCGCGGGCAAAAGCTGCCCGTGTTTTCCGGCTCGGGGTTGCCGCACGCAAACCTCGCCGCGCAGATCGCGCGTCAGGCGAAGGTGCGCGGCTCGGACGAGAAATTTGCCGTCGTGTTTGCCGCGGTCGGCATCACGTTTGAAGAAGCGGACTTTTTCATCAGCGATTTTCGAGATACCGGCGCAATCGAGAGGACGGTCACGTTCATCAACCTCGCCAACGACCCCGCCATCGAGCGCATCGCGACCCCGCGTATGGCGATTACCGCCGCTGAATATCTGGCGTATGAACTCGGCATGCACGTGCTGGTCATCATCACGGACATCACGAACTACGCGGAGGCGCTGCGCGAAGTCTCCGCCGCGCGCAAGGAAGTCCCCGGACGGCGCGGCTACCCCGGCTATCTGTATACCGACCTTGCAAGCATGTACGAGCGCGCGGGCAGAATCCGCGGCAACGCGGGCTCTATCACGATGATTCCGATTCTATCCATGCCGGAAGACGACTTGACGCACCCGATCCCTGACCTCACGGGTTACATCACGGAAGGGCAGATCATCCTCTCCCGCGAACTCTATCGCAAGGGACTAACCCCGCCGATCAACGTGTTGCCTTCGCTCTCGCGTCTCAAGGACAAGGGCATCGGCAAGGGCAAAACCCGCGAAGATCACGCGGGCACGATGAACCAGATATTCTCGGCATATTCGCGCGGCAAGGACGCAAAAGAACTCGCTGTTATCCTCGGCGATGCGGCGCTCAGCGACGTAGACAAGCTCTACGCGAAGTTTTCGGATGCGTTTGAGCTGGAATACGTCTCGCAGGGATATTACACCAACCGTACGATCGAAGAAACGCTCGATCTGGGCTGGAAGCTGCTCAGCATACTGCCGAAATCCGAACTCAAGCGCATCAAGGATGAGTTCATCGAGAAGTATTTCCCCAAGGAGGCGTAGCCGATGGCCGCGATCCAGGTAAAACCGACCCGCATGGAGCTGAGCAACCTGAAGAAACGGAAAAAGGTTGCCGTCCGGGGTCATAAATTGATGAAGGACAAGCGCGATGAACTCGTGCGCCGCTTCATCGAGTTTGCAAGGCAAAACAAAGCGCTTCGCACGGAGGTAGAGGAAAAGCTCTCCCGCGCACTCAAGAGCTTTGTGCTTGCGCGCGCCTCTATGAGCGGCGCGGAAATTGAAGAAGCGCTCATGTATCCCGCCAGAGCAGCGGAGGTTACCGCTGGCATTCAGCAGGTGCTCTCGATTCAGGTGCCGAAGATTGCAATCTCCGCGCAGGAGGGATTTACCTATCCTTACGGGTTTGCGACCACCAGTGCGGATCTCGATCTATCCGTGCAGCTGCTCGCCGAGGTGCTGCCGCTGCTTGTTCAGCTTGCGGAGATAGAAAAAGCCTGCGGCAGGCTTGCGGACGAAATTGAGAAGACGCGCCGCAGGGTCAATGCGCTGGAATACGTCATGATCCCGCAGATCACGGAGACCATCCGCCGCATAAAGATGAAGCTCGATGAGAACGAGCGCGGGAACCTCACGAGGCTCATGAAGACCAAAGAAATGCTCCAGCAGCAGAAGGCT
>JAUYTF010000433.1 GCA_030695285.1 Eubacteriales bacterium
AGCCCGACGGCTACGCACGTGAGCGAGAGCCGCACGGTCTACTTCGTTGCGACCAACGACAACTACGATCCGGCGTTTGGCGATGCTCAAATCGAGATCACGCCGCGGGCATTGGTGATCAACACCTTTGGAGCAACCAAAGTGTATGACGGCAACCCGCTAACGGCGAGCGGCTGGAGCTTCGGTAGCGCGAGCGATGTATTTGCGCCCGGGGAGGGCTTCGCGTCAACGGCAAACACCGGCACGATTACCGACGTGGGCACGGCCGAAAACGGCTTTACCTATACACTCGCGGGCAACACGCGTAGTGAAGACTACAGCATCAGCGCGGTGCCGGGAACACTGAGCGTCATCCCTCGCACGGTGCTCATTGCAGCAATCGACGCGGATAAAAACTTCGGCAGCGCCGATCCTGTGTTTGGCTATACCGTACCGGTCGGAACGATCGAGGGCACGACCTATTATCCGATTCTGACGGCGGATCTCTCCGGCATCACGGTCAATGTCGCCCGCACGGGCAGCGACAGCGACGTCGGCACTCACGAAGATGTGCTTTCACCCGTCGTGTTGGCTACGCCGGATGTGCTGGCAAACTACACCTTCAGCACCAGGCCTGCGGACTTTACGATCAACCCGCAGATCATCTACAACAGCGACACCACGGACGCGGTGGAGGGATTCCCCGCAACACAGTGGTTCGATCTGGGAACGAATGCGACCGTCGCTTCGGCTACCGGGGTAAAACGCTCCGGCTATCGCCTGATCGGCTGGGAAGACGCCTCTACAGGCGACCCGATCGCGCTGGGCGGCACGATTCCGGCGATCGACCGCAACTACGTACTCGACGCAGTCTGGGAGATTGCGCTCTACGACGTGATCTACGACACGGGAACGCTGGATGAGACCAGCTATATGCCGGCAAACACAACAGGAATTGCGTACGGCACAGCGCAAAACGTCTCTGGCAACGAGCCGGGGCGCTCCGGCTACGACTTCCTCTATTGGACGACCACCGGCATCGACGGCACCCAGATGCAGCTAACGCCTGGCGCTGCGTTTAGCATGCCGGACAACGATCTGACGCTGACCGCTGCATGGGATCCGAGATCCTCACCTGTGTACTACCACGCCAACGGCGCGGAGGGCGGCACGGTGGAAGACGGACGGTTCTTCACCGACTCGATCGTATCGGTCGAGGGCAATATGTTCTCGCGGCCCGGCTATCGCTTCATTGGCTGGAGCGAGAGGAGCGCCACAGCGGGCGTTTCCAGCCAACCGGGCAACACGTTCCAGATGCCGCCGCGGCAGGTGAACTTCTACGCCCAGTGGGAGAAGCTCTCCTACACAGTGACATACATCGTCTCCGGCGGCACGGGCGAGCTGGACGGCAGCACGCCATATGCTGTGTATACCGGCCTTGGCTATGGCGACGACTTGCCGCTGCCGCAGAATCCCGCGTTGGAAGGCTATGACTTCGAGGGCTGGACGACGGAGATACCCGATACCGTGCCGGACGGCGATCTGGTGATCTACGGCACAATGCGCACGCAGGTCATCGACCGCGAGCCGGAGATCGTGCCGGATGAGGAGACACCGCTTGCGGGCGGGCCGGTCTGGGCGCTGCTCAACCTGATCTTGACGATTACAACCGCGCTGGCCTCGATTCTGATGCTCCTCGGCCTGATCGGCAAGAAGAAGGAAGAGGAGGATGGCGTGGTGATTCGCGAGACCAAGAAACACGGTTTCGCCCGCGTGCTTACTCTGGTGCCGGGCATCGGTGCGATCATCGCCTTTATCCTCACCGAGAACATGCGTAACCCCATGGTCTTCACAGATCGCTGGACGCTTCTGATGATCATCATCGCGCTCGTTCAGCTGGTTCTGGTCATCTTCGGCATCAAGAAGGACAAAGAGCCGAAATCGGAAAAGACGGACGACGCACTCGAGAGCAGGTAGTTCGCACACAGAAAAATCAAGACCAAACGCATCCGGCGCTCCCTTTGGGGCGCCGGTGTTGCGTCTGCGCACTACTTGCAGGCGACTCGTTCATATAGAGGGCGCGCTTCGTCACACAGCGAAACAGGTGAGCTCTGTCACGTTTCAGCAGAAGCCCGCGTTCTGCGACAATCGCATTGATCGCAGCGCGTGAAACGGTCTATGTAACAGCAAATCATCGAAAATTGGGCAAATACAGGACGGTCGCATCATGTCGAAGTAACAATTTGTTGCATTTGCGTGATTTGTAGCAGTATAATCAATCCATGAAACGAGGGTCGGTTGCCGAGCGGGTACGAAAAGGTTTCGGGTGGCTGCTTTTTTTCGGCTTCTTCTGCCTGACGGCCTGCGCGGGGAGCCAGTCCGCCCTGCCGAAAGCCACGGAAACCGGTTTATCTGTCGTGCCGGCGCAAGCAGGCGTGCAGGCGGAAGAACAGACGCTTCTGCTGCCAGAAGCATCCGGCATCGTCATATACAGCGGCGCTGGCGTGACCATAGATGCCTCCCATACCGACCAGGGCTATGTGATGATTCGCTGCGAGCCGAGTGAAAAGCGGCTCAAGGCGCGGATTGCGACTAGCGCGCAGACATATTATTACGATTTGCCCGGCGGCGAAGTCTACAGTGTGTTCCCGCTGCAGATGGGCGACGGAGCATACACCGTTCGTGTGATGGAACAGATGGAGGATGATCTTTACGCCGTTCGCTATGGCGCAGAGGTGCAGGTTGTTCTTGCCAGCGAGACCGTGCCGTTTTTGTATCCCAATCAGTATGTGTGGTATGATGCAGACAAAAAGAGCGTGCAAAAAGCGCATGAACTTGCAGGCGGGCTGACGAATCAGGCGGACATCGCCGGATTGTTTTATGATTATGTGGTCAAGTCTATGACCTACGATACGAAAAAAGCCGAGACGGTGGAGCGCGGATACCTGCCCGACGCGGATGACGCGCTGGATACCGGAACGGGAATCTGCTTTGACTACGCGGCGCTGCTAGCGGTGATGCTCCGCGCGGAGGGGATTCCGACACGGATGCTCATCGGCACCGTAAGGCCGGACAATCTCTATCACGCATGGAACAGCGTTTATCTCGACGGAGCATGGGTCTGGATGGATCCGACGCTGGACGGCACCGGGCGCAACGAAAGGGACTATTTCACCGAGCGCATCTATTAGAACAAGCGAACACCGCAAAGATTAGATTCCGATGCATGAAAGCCGTTACAAGATCAGAAAGGGAACCGGAATGCAGGAAAACACACAGCAGAAAACGCTTCCGCCGGAAGAAACCGCGCTCTTTTGCGAGCAGGTAGCCATGGTGCTCAAAGCGGGCATTCCGCTTGGCGACGGCATAGAAACCCTCGCGCGCAGCTATGCGGACAGCCGCTACGGCGAGCGCTTTGAGCAGATGCGCATAGCGCTGGAGCGACGGGGCACCCTTTCCGCTGCGCTGCAGGATGCGGGCCTCTTCCCTGGCTATATGCTCGCAATGACGCGCATCGGCGAGCGCTCCGGCAAGCTCGATGAGGTCATGGCTTCGCTTGCCAACTATTATCAATGGGAAGCGCAGATCAAAACATCCGTCAAAAACGCGATTCTTTACCCAAGCGTTTTGGTCATGATGCTTGCGGTGGTCATCGCCATCCTTGTCATCAGCGTCATCCCCGTGTTTCAGCGCGTGTTTGACAGTCTTGGCTTAGCGGCGGGCAGCCCTGCTTCTGCGGCGATGCAAATCGGCGTTGGCGTCGGAAAAAGCATGCTCATACTCGTGGGTGTGTTTGCTCTTGTTTTGATAGGAGTGGGCATACTGCTGCGCACCAGCAGGCGCGAGTCCGTGCTTGCGCTGTTATCGGGCATTCTCCCCCCTGTGCGCCGCGTAAACGCACGCCTCTCGACCGCGCGGTATGCTTCCGCGCTCTCGATGATGCTCGCGGCGGGCTATCCGGTAGAGGACGCGATACAGCTGGCCCCGTCTGTGGTGACAGACGAAAAGCACAGGCGCCGGGCGGAGCTTGCGCAAAACGAACTCCTCGCAGGCGGCAGCTTTCCTCAGGCGGCGGAGAAGAGCGGCCTGTTTGACCCCATGCACGAGAAGATGATCCGCTTTGGCACCGCGGCAGGCAAGCTGGATGCCGTGATGGATAAACTCAGCGGCGTCTATATGAGCGAGGCGGACGACGCGATCCATAACGTCATCGCCATGATTGAGCCCACGCTAGTTGCGGTGCTGTCCATCGTGATCGGCGGCATATTGCTCTCCGTCATGCTGCCGCTTTTGTCGGTGCTTTCTGCGGTGGGTTGAGCGCGTCGGAGCGATACGTCGGCTGTATCGGCAACATCCATCGAAAAAAATGCGCTGTTGGTAACAGAAAAACGGTGTTTTGTTACACTGTAAACCAGCTGCCGGCGATGCGCTGATAGGATAACGTTACTGGAAGGAGGATTCGGCATGCATCTCTATGAGAGACCGCGCGGGCAGAACCGGGGCATATTGTTCGCCGTTGCAGTGTTTGCCATGCTTGCCGTGCTCTTTCTCATCGCGCTTGTTTCAACGGCGCGGCGCAGTGACGCGCGCGAAGCAGAGATGGTTTCCGCCGCTTTGCAGCGCGCCATCGTCACCTGCTATGCGGTGGAGGGGAAATATCCACCGAGCCTTTCTTATATCTATGACAATTATGGCGTCCGCGTAGACGAGAGCCGCTATACGGTGTTTTACGATGTCATCGCGGCCAACATGAAACCGAGCGTGCGTGTCATGCGCACGGGAGGCGGCTCATGAGCGCGCAACCCGCTGGCGGAACACGCGGCGAGCTGCGCGGCGTGTTCGTCTTTGCGCTGTTGGCGGCGTTTGCGCTGTTGTCTCTCATCGTGGTCGTCGTGGGCGCGCGCTCCTACCGCATGATCAACGCTTCCGCCGAGCGGGCGTTTGTCTCCCGCACGGGGATGAGCTATCTTATTGGCAAAGTGCGCGGTGCGGACGCGGCGGGGATGATCGACTTGCGCAACGAGAATGGCATACGCGTGCTCACGCTGGGGCAGGAATTTGACGGTGAGCGCTATAACACGTATATTTATTGTGACAAAGCGCAAGTGCGCGAGTATTTCGCGCGGGCAAGCCTTGCGTTTTCGCCGGACTACGGCGAGCCGATTTTTGAGGCAAGCAGCCTTAGCGTGGCGATAGAGGATGGTCTGTTCAACATAGAAATTGTGGATGCGGGCGGCGAAACGCACACAGCCACGCTCTATCTGCAGACGGCGAGGGACGGTGCCGCATGACGGAAACAATGCTTCTTCCGCCCAAAAAGCGCGGGGTGTTCAGCCCTGTGCTCATCGAGCTGACCATTGTAATCCTGTTTTTCGCGCTGTCAACAAGCGTGATCGTTCGCCTCATCGCCGCCGCGGGAACGACCGCGCGGCTAAGCGAATATGAGGCGCGGGTCATGCTCGCCATGCAAACCGTTGCAGAGCAGGTCAAGGCAGACCCGGTCGGGGACGACGATTGCAACCCGTGCGGTGCGCGGGTTTTCTCCGTTGGCATCTCGCCCGATCTTACGGTGGATTGTGTGGTCACCAGCGACATTTCTCCGCTGAAGGGAACGATCTACGACATCGAACTGACCGTTATCTCGCCCGAAGGCAAGGTATACGCGCTGGATGTGGCGCGCTACCTGCCGGATGCGGAGGCTGCGCCATGAAAACGCATCCTTCCCGTATGGGCGTCGGCGCCTCTAGCATATTGCTGATTTTGGTGGTGGTGAGCCTGACGCTGCTTGCGTCCCTTGCGCTGATTCAGGCACGGGCCGATGCGGCGCTCACGCAGAAAACCGCTGTCGGCATCGCAGCTTTTTACGATGCGGACGCGCGTGCACAGGCAATGCTTGCCGCGCTGGACGACACGATTGCGCTGGGGCAGCCGCCCGATATCGTTGAGGGGGTTGTCAAGCAAGCCGAGGGGCGCTATGCGTTCTCGGTCGGATCAAGCGATAGCCACGCGCTGTTTATTGAGGTAGATGTCTTAGGCGGCAGCTGCAACATTCTCAGCTATCGCTATGAGAGCACGGAGGAATGGGTTGCACAAAGCGAAGGAACGCTCTGGCAGGGAGGTTGAGATGATGGCGGAGATACATGATATTCTGCAGTCTGCCATCGCTCGCGGCGGTTCGGACGTGTTCATTATCCCCGGCTCCTGCGTGCGGCTCAAGGTCGCGGGAGAGGTGCAGCAGCTGCTCGACAAGATGCTCCGGCCCGACGATACCCGGCGGCTGATCCGGCAGGTGTACGAGCTCGATGGGCGCGATATGGATCGCCTGACCCAGCACGGGGACGACGATTTTTCGTTTTCCGTCAGTGGCGTGGGGCGCTTTCGCTGCAACGCTTATCAGCAGCGCAATTCGCTCGCCATGGTGCTGCGTGTTGTGTCGATTGCGTTGCCAAACCCTGAACAGATGCACATTCCCGATGATATTTTGCGCCTCGCGGATGTCAAGAAAGGTCTTGTGCTCGTCACCGGTCCTGCGGCAAGCGGAAAATCGACCACGCTTGCGTGCATCATAGACCGCATCAACACCATTCGCCGCGGGCATATCATCACCATCGAGGACCCCATTGAGTTCATCCACGCGCACAAAGCGAGCGTATTGAGCCAACGCGAGATTGAGCACGACACCCAGAGCTACAAAACCGCCCTGCGCGCGGCGCTGCGCCAGGCACCGGATGTGATCCTTCTGGGCGAAATGCGGGATTTGGAGACGATTCAAACCGCGCTCACCGCAGCCGAAACGGGACAGCTCGTGCTTAGCACGCTGCATACCGTCGGCGCTGCCAAGACGATCGACCGCATCATCGACGTGTTTCCGTCCAATCAGCAGCAGCAGATCCGCGTACAGCTCTCTATGGTGCTCCGCGCGGTGGTCAGCCAGCAGTTGCTGCCCACGATTGACGGCGGCCTTGAGCCCGCGTTTGAGATCATGCTAGTCAACAGCGCGATTCAGAATATGATTCGCGACGGAAAAGCGCACCAGATGGACAACGTCATGTTCTCCGGTATGTCTGAGGGCATGCGCACGATGGATGCGGATATCCTCCGGCTGTATATCCAGAATCGCATCACGAAAGAGACTGCGCTGTTGTTTTCCGCTCACCCGGAGCAGCTAAAAAAGAAGCTGGCAGACTAGCAGTACCCGCGCAAAAAAAAATGAGCCGAAAGAATAGGAGAACGATTCTCCGGCGGTGCGCTCAGCCCGCCGCAACATCACCCAGAACGCAAGGAGGAGACGGCATGCCTAACGCAAAGATAAAGATCAAGATGTTTGGCAACTTTGAGATCGTGGTCAACGGAAACGTTGCGCTCACGCAGCTTCGCCAGGCAAAGAAAACGAGCCAGTTTCTCGAGTATTTGATCCTGAAAAAGGATCGCGCAGTTCCGCACGAGGAATTGCTGGAGATGCTCTGGTCGGAAAAGGAGAACAGGAACCCGGCCACGGCGCTCAGAACACTCCTGCACCGCTTCCGCGCGCTCGTTGACCAAAGCAATCTGCCGGAGCTTGCGGATTCCATTCTGACCGCGCGAGGCGCGTATCAATGGAACTCGAATCTCGACTGTGAGATTGACGTGTTTGAGTTCGAGCGGCTGTGCCAGGAGGCGCGCACGCCCGGCATGAGCAACCGCGAGTGCATCGAGCGGTACCTCCAGATGCTCCAGATCTACACCGGCCCCTTGCTGACCAACTCTGCCGAAGAGATGTGGGTTGTTCCCAAGAGCGTATATTATCACGATCTGTTTTTAGAGAGCGTGTTTACGCTGTTTGACCTTTTAAAGGTCGAAGATGAGCACGATATGATCGTTCAGGTCTGTCGCAAGGCGATGGATGTGGATATGTTTGACGAGCGCCTGCATCTGGAGTTGATGATGGCGCTGGTGAAGACGGGCAAAAAGCGAGAAGCGCTCTCGCAGTATTATTTTGCGACCGATCTGCACTATAAGCAACTCGGCATCCAGCCCTCAGGCGAAATCCGCGCGGTGTATAAGCTCATCGTCCAGGCGGATCAGGAGATGGAGGCGGACATCGAGAAGGTGCAGAACATGCTCGAAGAGGATACCGACGGGCATGGCGCATTCGTATGCGAATATGAGATCTTCAAGGAGATCTACCAGCTGCAGCGCCGCATGCTGGAGCGCTATAACGGAACGATGTTCCTGGCTCTGCTGACCATCAGCAACACATATGAGCAGAGGTTTGATAATCTCGTGCTGGATAACATCATGAAGCAGCTGCTGCATGTATCGCAAAACAACCTGCGCCGCGGGGATACGATTTCGCGCTATAGCGTCATGCAATACGTCGTGCTGCTGCCGTCCGTGACGTATGAGACGGGCAGGCTTGTCATGGATCGCATCAAGAGGGCGTTTTACAACGAATATGTCAAATCCAGCGTGGTACTCACGTATAAGCTCCGTCCGCTTTGCATCAATAAATACGACATCGCTTCGCAAAAGCGCATCGCAGAGTGCAGGGACGATGAGTAGAGGGAAAAGCGAATCAACAATTTGGCATGCGAGCGGAGGAAGCGGTTCCTCCGCTCGCTGTATCACGCAAACCAACAGGCGAACACCGGGCGTCTGAACACTGGGCACCAGGGCGGGCTTGATTGACACCTAAGCCCTTGCATGGTAAAATTTGCGCTATAAGCGGGGAAATATGCCCGTTTTGATCTGCATATCGATCCACCACAGGTTTTACGATAAACGGCGTTAGAAACGCCGATTTGCCTTGGGTGAGAGGGGCGGCGGGGATGGAGAAAAAACTGCATATTGCGCTGGTTTCGACGCACTTTGCGCCGGAAGTCACGCCGATAACCCATCTCTATGCCGACCTGGCTGAGGATCTATGCCGCTTTGGCGCACGTGTGAGCGTGGTTACCAAATTACCCGGTCACGAACTCAACGAGGAAGAGCGCGCCGCGTTTTATTCGAGGCGCGATGAGACCGCACCGGAAGGCTACCGCATTCTGCGCGTCGGCCGGAAGGCACGCCGCGGCGCAAATCTTGCAAGGCGTGTGTTTCGTGCCATGCAAAACACCTGGGCCATCTACCGCGCGGCAAAGAAGCTCAAGGCGGATGTCTACATCCTTTGCAGCATGCCGGCGTATCTCGGTCTGGTGGGGGCAAGCCTCAGCCGCCGTGCGCGGACGATCTACATCCTGCAAGAAATCTTTCCGGACAACCTCGTCGCAGCCGGAACATATACCGAGTGGCATCCGTTTGTGCGGCTTTGCCGCCGTCTGGAGCAGCATATCTACCGCAACAACAGCGAGTTTGTCACGCTCTCTGAAGAGATGAAGCGTACCTTGATTGCGCGCGGTATCGAGGCGCAGAACATCGCCGTGATTCCCAACTGGGCAGATACGGATTCGATCCGTCCGGTTTTACGCCAGGACAACGCGCTGTTTGACGAACTCAACCTGCGAAGAGATGGCTTCTACGCCGTCTATGCGGGCAGGCTGGACTTTTTGCAAGAGCCGGATGTCATACTGGACGCGGCGAAAAGACTCGTAAACGAAAAAGATATCCGCTTCGTCATCTTCGGGGATGGCGCATTGCGAGAGCATGTGGAGAACAGAATCGAGCGCGAGCAGATCGAAAATGTGCAGCTTTATTCGCTGCTTCCCGCCGAGCGGACGGCGCAGGTGTATTCGATTGCGGATATTGCGCTGGTTCCGCTGAAAAAAGGCATGACGCGCATCGCTGTCCCAAGCGAGACATGGCTCGCGCTCGCCGCGGGCAGGCCGGTCATTGTTTGCGCGGAGGCAGGCAGCGAATGGGCGCGCTCCATCGAGCGCGAGAGCTACGGGGTATGCATTACGCCGGGAGAGCCGCAGGAGATGGCGGACGCTATCCTGCGCCTGCACGCGAGCACGGTTTCGCTCAGCGAGCTGGGCGCGCGCGCACGCAACTACGCCTGCGAGCATGCCTCGCGCGAACAGGCCACCCGCGCATACTATCATTGGATCAAGGAATAGAACGCTTCGCCTGCGGTGACGGCGCTTTCACTCAAAGAGCATCAGAATTCCATATAGAAAACTTGTTGGGCACGAACGGACGGGATTGGGACACGGGAGACTGCGTTTTATGAAGATTCTGATCACGGGGGCAGATGGGTTCATCGGCAAAAACCTGATCTTCGCGCTGCGATCACAGGGCTATCAGGACTTGCTGCTGTTTGGCACGGACGCGCCCACAGAGCTGCTGGAACGATATTGCGCTGAATGTGGGTTCGTCTTTCATCTCTCCGGGGCAAGCCGCACCAAGCAGCAGGATGAATACATGCAAGGCGATTTCAGCTTTACCGATACCCTGCTACGCCTGCTCAACAAGCACAAAAACCGCTGCCCTGTGATGTTTGCCAGCTCTACGCAGGCAGCGCTGCCAAATCTCTACGGGCGCAGCAAGAAAGCCGGCGAGGAGCTCTTGGATCTTTACGCGCAGGAAACCGGCGCGAAGGGATACGTCTATCGCCTCCCGCACGTTTTCGGCAAGTGGTCCAAGCCAAACCACAACAATATCATTGCGACGGTTTGCTATAACGTTTCTCATGAGCTACCTGTCGTCATCCATGACGACACCACGCCGCTGAGACTGGCATATATAGAAGACGTAACGGAGTCGCTTTGCGATCTGCTCAACGGCAAGGTGACCAGAGAAGGGTCTCGCTGTGTTGTGCCTGTGCTTTATTGCGCGACGCTTGGCGACATTGCCGATCGCATCCGCTCGTTTCGCGGCATCCGCGAGAGCAACACCCTGACAGACATGAGCGACCCGCTCACGCGAAAGCTCTACGCCACCTATCTGGGGTTTCTGCCAGTGATGGAGTTTTCCTACCCGCTGGATATGTGCGAAAATGCAACCGGAAGCATGACGGAGTTCCTGCGCCTCAGCACCGGCGGGCAAATCTCCGTCAATGTGTGCAAGCCCGGCGCGAGTCGGGGCAATCACTGGCATCGAACCCGAGCGGAGAAGTTTCTGGTCGTTTCCGGTTCCGGCGTGATCAAATTTCGCAGGATCGATATGGATGATGTGATGGAATATCCCGTCAGCGGGAAAAAGCACGTGGTTGTGGACATACCGGTGGGTTACACGCACTGCATAGAAAACACCGGAAAGACGGATTTGGTGACGCTGATGTGGTCGAGCGAGGTGTATCTGGCCGATCAGGCGGACACACTCACGGCTATGGTGGAGCGGCCATAAGCTGCACGCGATGCGTTGACTTGAGCGCGGGGTTATACTCCGCGCTGTTTTCTCGGACAGGGCCTGCAGGCCGCAAGAGTTCGTAATGCGCGACTGCCGCGGCGCGACGGGTGGAGGAGTGATATGACAACACAACTGACAACAATAAGCGGCGCCGTGCCGGAACCCGTCTTGCCCGTAGAACGGGGGGAGGTTGCACGCGTGCTGATCTTAGGCGGCGTAGAGGCACACAAAGCGGCGTTTCGCGTTACTGATGTGTTACGGCAAAAGATCGCGGCGCAGGAGCTGCGCGTAGGCGCGCTGCATGAAGCTGATCTCTCCGCCGCGGCATGGCTCACGCAGGCGGGTGTGGAACTAATCGCGCTGGCGGGCATGCGAAACGAGAGCGCGGATGCGTCTGCGCTTGGGTTCATCGGGGCAACGGCCATCGGTGCGGGCGAGACGGAGGCGATGGCAAACCGGCCTTTTATCCGCTGCGTCAACGGCATCCGCCTAGGCGTTGTGTCCTATGGCGAGCAGCGCGCGGGCGCGTTCTCGGGTTGCGCGGATATACTCAGTTTGATGGCATATGATCAGGTGCGATCGCTGCTGAGCCAATGCGATCATGTCGTTGTGCTGATACGCACGGGACTCGACGCGGGGGAGCTGCCTTTGCCGGAGTGGCGCGCGCGCTACCGTCGCTTTATCGACGCGGGCGCGAGCATCGTCGTTGACACAGGGTCTGCAAGAGGCTGGGAAGTGTATAAACACGGCTTGGTGTTCTACGGGCTCGGTTCGCCGGTGCGCGCAGATTCGCTCGGGCTCTTCCTCACGCTCCGCCGCAACGGGCTGCTTGACTACGAGGTGCGTGCGCTGTCATGCGCGGATGGCCTGCTCGATTTTTCGGAAAACGATGCGTTTCGTGCGAAAATCGACGCACAAAACACCATGTTCTTCGAAGACACGGCGTATAAAAACGCGGCGGATCAAATGTGTCTCAGGCTCTATTGCGCCCGTGAAACCGCGCAAAAACGCGGCGTGCTGGGGTTGTTTGTGCCGCATGCGGATGAAGAGGAGCGCCTGCTTTCGCTGCTGGAAAACGAGTCGCTCAGGCTCATGACCCTGCGCGCAATACGATGCAAACGAGCGGCGGAAAACGCGAAACGGGAGAATGCGAAGAAACCGTGAAGTTTCCTCCGGGGCAGTTCTCGACTGAAACCAGTCATGGTATGCTGCCCCCTTCGCCGGATCAAGGTATAGGCTTAAAAAACACAACCATGACGGAATTTAGAACAATTATGAAACAATGCGCTTGGGTTGCGCCATTTTCCTGCGCTGTGATATAATATCGCAGTGTATGTTGCGAAGTAAGCGGAGGAGACTGCTTTGAAGCCGGCTGCGGTGCTGGACATCGGAAGTTCCAAAATCGTCTGTCTGTGCGGCAGTTTTGTCAATCGAGATGGCATTACCGTGCACGGCGTTTCTGTCTGCCCTTACAATGGCTATCACGCCGGCGCATTCTCCGATCATCGTTCCCTGCACAACGCCATCGTTGAGGCTGTTTCCAAGGCCGAGCAGGAGGCGCGCATGCGCATCCGCGAGGCGGCCATCAGCGTTCCGGCTCCGTTTAGCAAGATTGTCCTCGCCGAAGCAGCGCTGCCCATCGGAAGCCGCGGCAAGCGCGTGATGGCGGAGGATATAGATGACGTCATCTCGCTCTCCCTCAAAAAAGTGAAACTGAGCGGATATGTCCTCATGCACAGCACGCCCGTCTCCTTCACGGTCGGCGGGGTGGTTTCTTCCGCTCTCCCGACGGGCGCGAAGACCGAAGAACTCGGCGCGCTCGTTTCGCACATGTATGTGCAGGAAGAGTTTGTCCGCGCTATGGAGCAGGCGCTCTCCCCGCTGGATATCGAGATTTCCATGAGCGTTTCCACGCAGCTCTGCGCGGCGCTTGCGGTCATTCCCGAAAAGGAGCGCGTGCGCCCCGCGATTCTCATCGATGTGGGGTATACGCACACGGACGTATCCATTGTGGAGAACGCGGCACTCACCGATATGCGCTCGATCGATGTCGGCGGCAAACATCTCAGCGCAGACCTTGCCTTCGGGCTGGAAATCCCGCTGGAGACGGCAGAGCAGGTCAAAAGGCGATTCGTCTTCTTGCAGGATCCGCTGAGCAGCACGGAAATCGTGCGCACCCCAAAAGGCGCAAAGCGCGTGGAGCACGCCGCGATAGAGCTGATCTTAGAAGCGCGCGCGGACGAGCTGGTTTCCCTGATTCGTGCGGCGTTCAAGGAGATGGGCATATCTTCGGAGGCAAGCCCCGTCACCTACCTCACCGGCGGCGGAATCGCCATGATGAAAGGCGGTATCGACTACCTCAAACGCGGCTTGCAGCTGAATATTCAGCAGGACACGCCGTGGGTGGCGGATATGGATACGCCGAACTATACGAGCTGTTTTTCAGCGCTCGATTTTGTTTTACGCGCCACGAGTGACGATGTGGTGACCAATACGTCGCCCGCTGCATTCGTGGACAGGCTTCGTAACCTTTTTACCAAATAAGGGGGACAAACAATGTTTGAACCGGATTTCGAGAACACTTCCTTTGCGCAGATCAAAGTCATCGGCGTCGGAGGAGCGGGTTGCAACGCAATTAACCGCATGGTGCAGTACGGACTGCGCGGCGTGGAATTTGTCGCCATCAATACCGATAAACAGGCGCTGTATCTGGCCAAAGCGCCGATCAAGATCCAGATCGGCGAAAAGCTGACCAAGGGTCTCGGCGCGGGTGCGGATCCCGAAGTGGGCCGTAAGGCCGCGGATGAGAGCCGCGAGCAGATCATGGAAGCGCTGCGCGGCACCGACATGGCGTTTATCACCGCCGGTATGGGCGGCGGCACAGGTACGGGTGCAACCTCTATCGTGGCCGAGTGCGCCAAAGAGCTTGGCATCCTCACCATCGCGGTGGTGACCAAACCTTTTACCTTCGAGGGGAAAGTGCGCATGCGCAATGCCGAGATCGGCATCGCCGCGCTCAAACCCGCTGTGGATACGCTTATCACCATTCCCAACGACAAGCTCATCGACCTCGTTGGCCGCGCGAGCCTGCCGGATGCGCTGCGCGTCGCAGACGATGTGCTCCGCCAGGGCATACAGGGCATTTCGGATTTGATCGCGGTGCCTGCCATGATCAATCTCGACTTTGCGGACGTCAAGACCATCATGCGCGAGAAAGGCCTTGCGCACATGGGCATCGGTAACGCCAGCGGCGAAAAGCGTGCGTCGGAAGCGGCTCGTCAGGCCATCGAAAGCCCCTTGCTCGAAACCAGCATCAACGGCGCGCGCGGCGTGCTGATGAATATCACGGGCGGACCGGATTTGAGCTTGCTCGAAGTCAACGAAGCGGCGGAACTCATCAGCGAAAATGTCGATCCGGAAGCCAACATCATCTTTGGCGCGGATATCGACGAAGCCATGGGCGATGCGCTGCGCATCACCGTCATCGCCACGGGCTTTGACCGCCCCGACCGCCTCGGTGGCATTCAAGGTGTGCCGGGCTTTGGCGCGTTCAGCACCTTCCGCTCGCCGTATGGCAGCACGGGCATGGGCGCCAATCAGCAGCAGCAACAGCATCAGCAGATGGTGCAGCCCCAGCCTCAACCGCAGCCGTATCCCATGCAGGGACAGCCGCAGCCGCAGCCGTATCCGACGCAACCGCAGTATCAGCAACAGCCGATGCGTCAGCCGCAGC
>JAUYTF010000445.1 GCA_030695285.1 Eubacteriales bacterium
TGCCGGTTGGCTATGTAGACGCATTCTCGAAAAACTGTAACTATTTCGATAGTTTGAATCAGTGCATCGCCAAGGGCAAGGCCTATATGGACTACGACCGCCTGCATGCGGAATACGCCAAGCAAACCGGGCCCGTTCGCCGCGGCGTCGGCATGGCGATCTTCTGGTATAACACCGCCGTCTGGCCGATCGCACTGGAGGCCTCCAGCTGCCGCATGGTTATGAACCAGGACGGCTCGGTGCAGCTGCACATCGGCGAAACCGAAATCGGTCAGGGCGCGGACACCGTGTTTGCGCAGATGGTGGCCGATACGGTCGGCATCCCGATGGAAAAGGTGCATGTCGTCTCCACGCAGGACACGGACACGACACCGTTTGGCACAAGCGCGTACGCCTCGCGCCAGACGTATGTTGCGGGCTTTGCCATCCAAAACATCGGCAGTCAGCTCAAGAGCAAGTTGCTCAACTACGCTTCTTACCTTACGGGGAAACCCGCAGAGCAGATCGATATCGTCGACGGCCGCGTGATCGGCAAGGAGAGCGGAGACCTGCTGATGAATATTGACGAACTCGCCACAACCGCGCTCTATTCCACGGAGCAGGCGGAGCAGTTCAGCGCGGAGGGCACCACACAGATCAAGAGCAACGCCTATTCTTTCGGCTGCGGCTTTGCCGAGGTCGAGATCGACATCCCCATGTGCAAAGTCCAGCTGTTGCGCATGATCAATGTGCACGACTGCGGGCGCTTGATCAATCCCAAACTCGCGGAGGCGCAGGTGCATGGCGGCATGAGCATGGCAATCGGCTATGGCATGGGCGAGCAAATGCTCTTTGACCCCAAGACCGGCAAGCCGCTCAACAACAATCTTCTTGACTACAAACTCTGCACAACCATGGATCACCCGGATCTCAAGGCTGAGTTTGTGGAGAACTTCGAGCCCACCAGCCCCTTTGGTACCAAGGCGCTCGGTGAGCCCCCTGCCTGTCCGGGCGCGCCCGCCATCCGCAACGCGATTCTTAACGCAACGGGCGTTGCCGTGAACCAGACCCCCATGACGCCGCACATCCTCTTTGAGCGATTCAAAGAGGAAGGCCTCTTGTGATAGAAGGAGTCGAACATGATAGATTCACTCCGAACACTTGAACAGAAAGATATTTACCGCAAAGGAAGGAGCTGACGGCTATGTATGATTTTTCCGCTTTATATGAGGCAAAGAGCGTTAGG
>JAUYTF010000470.1 GCA_030695285.1 Eubacteriales bacterium
TACGATATCGAACAAGGGGCGAGAGGAAGTTGCCACGCACAGGTCGAGGAACTCATCACCAGACTTACGGGTGCACAGAGTGCGATGGTAGTCAACAACAACGCAGCCGCTGTACTGCTGATTCTCCATACGATTGCAAGAGGTAAAAAGGTTATCATCTCAAGAGGCGAGCTGGTGGAAATTGGCGACTCTTTTCGCATACCGGCGATCATTGAGCAAAGCGGCAGCATCCTCACGGAGGTAGGAACGACCAACAAAACCCATCTAAGCGATTATGAAGCGGCTATCGATCCGGAACACACCGCCGCACTGCTGAAGGTACACACCAGCAACTTCAAAATTGTCGGATTTGCCGATACGCCGTCGCTGAAGAATCTGGCAGGACTGGGACAAAAACACGGCATGCCGGTTATTTTTGATGCTGGAAGCGGAATGATGACCGACCTGCACCCCTACGGCATAGACGATGAGCCGCTTGTGCCGCAGTGCGTGGCAGACGGTGCAGATATCATATGCTTCAGCGGTGACAAACTCATGGGTGGTCCTCAGGCGGGCATCATCGTTGGTCAGAAGGTTTGGATCAACATGATGAAAAAGAACCAGCTTGCTCGTGCGCTACGCATCGATAAACTCACACTAGCGGCATTGGAGGCGACCTTGCGATCGTATCTGGAAGGAACCGCCGAGCAGGATATCCCAACTTTGAATATGATATCGACTGATCGGGGTATTCTTGCAGGAATGGCGAAGGAGTTATGCGAGCGAATTCGCGAAACCGTGCAAGATTGCGCTGTTGAGATTGTAGAAGAATTCGGCCAGGTGGGTGGCGGAGCGGTGCCCGGGCAGTTATTGCCTACGTTTGCGGTAGCCGTTCAGCCGAGGCATCTTTCGGTCACCGTATTGGAAAGCCGAATTCGCCGGGGTGATACACCCATTGTGGCGCGGATATCGAAAGATCGGTTGTTGCTGGATGTTCGCACGCTTGAAGAAGCGGATTTTCCATATATCGCATCGCGCATCGCGCAGAGCTTGTGCTCATGAAGATGCTGCGGTCTACTTTGGCGGAGGGATTTGATGAACCATATCATTATCGGCACTGCGGGGCATGTCGATCACGGAAAAACCTGCTTGATCAAGGCGTTGACGGGGATTGACACCGACCGACTCGAGGAAGAGAAAAAGCGGGGCATCACCATTGAGCTGGGTTTTGCCTACTTAAATCTTCCGGACGGAAGCAGGGCCGGTATCATCGACGTCCCCGGTCATGAGCGGTTTATCAAAAACATGCTCGCTGGCGCGGGCGGAGTCGATATGGCTTTGTTGGTGATTGCCGCGGACGAGGGCGTTATGCCACAGACGCGGGAGCATCTCGGCATTCTTTCAATGTTGAATATCAAGAGTGGTATCGTTGCGCTGACCAAAAGCGACCTCGTGGAGCCGGATTGGCTCGAGTTTGTCATGGAGGATGTAAAGACGGAGCTTGCAGGCACGTTTTTGCATGATGCTTCGATCATACCCGTTTCCTGGGCTACGGGAGAGGGCATTGAAATACTGCGAGAGGAGATATTCCTGCGAATTCGGAATGTGGAGCCAAAGAACGTATCGAGCAGCTTCCGCATGCCTGTCGACCGCGTGTTTACGGTCAAAGGCTTTGGCACAGTGGTGACAGGAACGTTGATCGAGGGTGCGCTCGCGGTGGGCGATGCCGTGACGATTTACCCAAACGAGGCAACCTCAAAGGTTCGAAACCTACAGGTGCACGGGCAGGATGTTGAGACCGCTTATGCAGGACAGCGCGTTGCAGTCAATCTCGCGGCTATGAAAAAAGATGAGGTTGATCGCGGCGACACGCTTGCACAGCCGGACTCTATGGAGCCGTCGATGATGCTGGACGTGAAGCTGAGCGTATTTTCGGATACGGCGCGCGAGATCGAAAACGGGTCCGTGCTGCACTTATATCACGGTACAAGAAACACGCTTTGCAAAGCGATTTTACTGGATAGAGACGTGCTCAAGGCGGGAGAGAGCTGCTACGCGCAGCTTAGAATGAGCGAAAACATCGCGGTCAAGTCGAAAGATCGATATATCGTTCGGTTCTATTCACCGATAGAGACCATCGGAGGCGGGGAGATTCTGGAGAGTAACCCAGTCAAGCAAAAGCGGTTTCAACAGACAATGCTCGATCGACTCGCAATCAAGGAGCGCGGCACGGCAGGCGAAAAAGCCTTGCTCGCGTTGCTCGAACATAGCCCGAAGTTTGCGCCACTGGGCTACATTGCAAAACGCCGTATGATGAGCATAAACGCGCTTCAGCAGGAGCTTGACCAAGTGAAAGACCCTGCCTTGCTCGTGAAAATCACCGATAAAGTTACCGTACACGCAGACTTCTGGCACACACTAGAAAAAGAACTGACCACACTACTCACACAGTACCATGAGAAGAACCCGCTGCAAATCGGCATGCGGCTCGATGAGTTAAAACAGCGGCTCTTGCCGGACTGTGACCCCACGGTTGCGGATGCGGCGCTTGAGCGGTTTACGCTGGAGAAAGTGATCAGAACTGAATGGCAGCGCGCAGCCATCTTTGCATTTACTGTGAATATGAGTGCGGAGCAGCGGCGACTCGCAGACGAAATCGAGGCGACCTATCGAGACGCGGGTCTTTCTGTGCCGGAGCTGGACGAGCTTCTGGCGCGTTATCCAAATCAGACCGCCGCCGTCAAGCAAGTGATCCAGTCGATGGTAGAGCAAGGCACATTGATTAACATCACCGCGCAGATCTATCTGCAACGAGAGAGTTTTCTACGCGCGCTGGATGAGATGGAGAAGATTCAGGCGGAGTGCGGCGTCATTTCTCTGGGAGATTTTCGCGACCGCGCCGGAACCTCTCGCAAATATGCACTGCCGATTCTCACTTACTGCGACAACAAAAAACTGACGAAACGGACTGGAGATCTCAGAAAGCTCGACGAATCGAGTGTACATCGCTTTCGGATGATGGTATAATAGCATTCGATCAATGAGATAAGTTTGGGAGTAGATGGGTGCTGGTGTGCCCGCTGGTCTTCAAAACCAGTTGAAGTAGTGAGTAGCTGCTTTGGTGGGTTCGATTCCCACATATTCCCGCCAAATAGAACGAAAAGCCCCGATTCATGCGGGGCCTTCGCTTTTTTAAGAAGAACGCTTACGGACAGAATTACAATGATCCGGATGAAATATTTTAAACGGCAATCTAATTTATATTTATGTTGACAAACTAATTAGAGGTTATTATATTATCAGTAGAACAGAATATTGCAGCAAGGCTATATTGAGGTGGGGTAACGGATCTCAGGGTTACCTGGTAGCTTTCAACAAAGCTCGCGACGAGTAGCCTCTTGCAAATACCAGTAGCATGCCGATGATGGTGTCCGCATGCCCATGGTGCAGGAGGGGAACTATGTCCGGGTTTTTTTCTATTCAAAAATTTGGTTAAAACTCCTCATTATTCCACGAATGCAGTATTGAATCGCAGCGAATCACACATTCTATATCCTCGCACAACATATCTTAAGCTGATAACAGAGCAAATTTAGACCGACATAACAGAATAGTACAAAGCATCACTAGATCGAACAGCAAACAAAAATCTGGTAGCTGCCAACAGAGCTGATCAATGTAGATCGCAAATATACCGCTGTTGAGCCGCCGTTTTTTGGGTTATTGAAACATAGATTTATCAACTCGTTTAAAGGAGAGAAGTCATGAGGTATCGCATAGGCGTTGACATCGGGGGAACCTTTACAGACTGCGTCGTCATCACAGACGGTGGTTCAATTTTCACGTTTAAAGAGCTCTCTACTCCGCAAGATCAATCGATCGGCCTCTATAACGTAATTGAAAAAGCCGCCGCATTTTTCAATATGGATTTACACGCGTTTCTCGGCGGAACGGACTTGTTTGTTCACGGCACGAC
>JAUYTF010000471.1 GCA_030695285.1 Eubacteriales bacterium
TACGATATCCTTCACCACGCGGGCGGTATAGCGCGGGCAAAGGTCATAGTTTTCGATGGTGACGCGCGCAAAGTCGGCGGCGTTCCCTTCTCCCTTGATCGTCTTGATTTTCGGCTCGCGGAACGATTGCCCAAGTGCCGCGGCCGCCTCGCGGCACATGCCGATGATGCTGATGCAGTCCGGGCGGTTCGGCGTGAGCTCAAACTCGAATATATCGTCGTCAAATCCAAGCGCCTCGTCGATCGGCTGCCCCAGCGGATGGCCTTCCTGCAAAATCAGGATGCCGTGCGCCTCTGCGCCGGGATAGTCTGCGTTGGTCAAGCCCAGCTCCGCGCCGGAGCAGAGCATGCCATAGCTCATTACCCCGCGCATGCTGACAGCCACCATCTCGCGACCGCCGAGTTTTGAGCCGACAACCGCAACGGGAACCAACACGCCGTCAGAGACGTTGCTAGCTCCTGTGACGATGGTTACGATTTCGCTGCCGATATCTACCTGACAAATGTGCAGGTGCTCGGAGTTTTCATGTTTGGCGATTGAGAGCACACGACCCGTGACCACGCCCTCGACGCCCGCAAGCTCCTTTTCCACGCCTGCGCACTCAAAGCCACGCCACATCATCCTTTCGATAAATTCGGCGTTGGTGACGTTGAAGTCTACATATTCACAAAGCCACTTCTTCGGTAATTTCATACTTTTTTCCTCCTTAGAACTGGCGCAGGAAGCGCGCGTCGTTTTCATACTCAAGCCGGATGTCGTTGATGCCGAACTTCAGGTTTGCCATGCGATCCACGCCAAGGCCGAAGGCAAGACCAGTCCAGACCTTCGGGTCATAGCCGCAGTTGGCGATTTCGTGCGGGTTGGTTATGCCACAGCCGAGGATTTCGATCCAGCCCGTGCCCTTGCACACGCGGCAGCCCTTGCCACCGCAGATGGAGCAGGAGACGTCCAGCTCCGCAGAAGGTTCCGTGAACGGAAAGTAGCTGGGGCGCAGGCGGGTTTTGACATCCTCGCCGAACACGGCGTGTACAAACGAGTCGAGAATGCCCTTGAGGTCGCCCAGCGTCAGCCCCTTGTCTACCACAAAACCCTCGATCTGGTGGAACACGGGGGAGTGGCTCGCGTCCACTTCGTCCACGCGGAATACTCTGCCCGGCATCATCAACCGAAACGGCGGGGTCAGCGTGGTCAGCGCGCGGATCTCGCAAGGCGAGGTGTGTGTGCGCAGCACCACGTTTTCGTTGATGTAAAACGTGTCCTGCATATCGCGCGCGGGGTGATCCTTGGGCAGGTTGAGGAGGGTGAAGTTGTTGTCGTCGAGCTCAATCTCGGGCCCGTCAAACATCGAAAAGCCCATGCCGACCAGCGCATCGCGAATCAGGCGATACGTCTGCGTCATCGGGTGCAGGCGGCCAAGCGGGCTTGCCAGCTGTCCGGGCGCGGTAACGTCCAGCGCTTCTTTTTCGAAACGGAGCTGCTTGGCAACTTCGCCAAGCGCTGCGCGCCTTTCGGCGACGACCGCTTCCAGTGCGCTCTTTACCTTGTTTGCATACGCGCCGACGCTGGCGCGCTCGCTGCTTTCGAGTTTTCCCATCGCGCGCAGAATCGCCGTGAGCGAGCCGTTTCGGCCGAGCACGTCGATGAGCTGCTGCTCTAGCTCTTCAGGCGACTGACAGTTCCTGAGACTCGCTTCGGCTTCCTCGCGTAATAGCGCGAGTGACTCCATCATACCCATGTTTGTGTTCTCCTCCTTGTGTCAATGCTTGTAATGTTACTAAAATAAAAACGCGCTCCGCCCGAAAAGGGACGAATCGCGTCGTGGTACCACCCTCGTTTGCTCGTCCGGCGCAGTCGCCGGGTTAAGCCTCGACTCCGCTGTATCGGGCGGGCCCGTTGCCGACTACAAAGCACGCTGTGCTGTTCACCGGCAAGGCTCCGGGGCGAACTTGGTGTCCTGTTTTACGCATACCGCTTTCAGCCGGTGACGGTACTCTCTAAAGCGCCTTTTGAGGACTTTTCCCCTTCATAGCCTTTACTTATTAATTATATTATTCTATCACCGTCACGCTTGTTCCGTCAAGCAGGAGCGTGATGGTTCCGTCCTCGTCCGTGCGATAGACCGTGATGCCGCGCTCACTGAGGCGATCCAACAGCGAAACATGCGGGTGTCCATAGCTGTTGTTTTGTCCGACGCAGATGACGGCGATGGCCGGAGAAACCGCGTCGAGAAACTTCACATATGTCGCGTCTCGCGCACCGTGATGCGCAACTTTGAGCACATCCGCGCGAAAGTAATGATCCGGCAGCGCTTTGAGCGCGAGCGTTTCGGAAAGCTCCGTCGCGTCTCCCGTGAGTAGCACGGCGGTGTTGCCATAGGAGATGCGTATGATATAGCTCGTATCGTTGAAGTCGGAATAGACCGTTTCATACGGCGAGAGGATGCGCACCTCAACCGCATCGTCCCAAGGGATCAGCGAGTTGGCCCCGGTGAGCGGTTGATGAACGGTTGCCTGACTTTCGCCCAGCGCGTCCAAAAGACGGTAGTATGTCTCGCTGACGGCATCAAACGGCGGATAGTAAAAGTCTCCCACGGGGTATGTGTCCACAACGGTAATCAGCCCGCCGATGTGATCTGCGTGCAGGTGCGAGGCGACGACGACATCCAGTCCATGCACGCCGAGAGAAGTGAGATAGCGGTCGATCACGGCAAACGAGCCTTCGGGGCCGCCGTCCACCAGTATGGTCTTGCCGGAGGGGGAGCGCAGGAAGATGCTGTCGCCCTGGCCCACATCGAGAAACGAAACCAGCAGCCCCGCGTCCACGGACAGCATCTGCGCGCCGCTTGTGTCCGCCGTTTCTTCGGCTAAACCGGTTGCAGCCGCGGTTGATAGAACAGGGGAGGACACTGCAACGGATGCATCGCCCGTTTGATCCGCAAGCTGCTGATGCAACAACGAAAAGAGAATGGAGAGCACCGCAAGCAGAAGCGTGATGAGCGAGGCGATGATGATGCGCTCTTTGCGCTTATTGGCGCGCTCCTCCGGCGTTTC
>JAUYTF010000478.1 GCA_030695285.1 Eubacteriales bacterium
GCGCTTGTGTTCGCGGCGATCATCACCTCGCAGCTGCCTTGGAGGATGTGGTTTGGCAGTCGCGCGATTTCGCCGGAAGCGGTGCCAGTGGAAGCCTCACAGGCCGAAGTCTGACAGTAGCGTTGCGAGAAAAAGCGAAACATGCGCTGATCCTGAAGATGAGCGCATGTTTTCAGAAGGAAATGCGATTGTTAGGATCTCGGTTTCCGTTTTCTGACAACGATAAGAAGCGCCACCGCAATCGCGATGATCCCCAGAAGAGCAATCATCGCCCAGTTGACCGAAGAAGCAATGAAAATCGCGGTGGGTCCGTCCGCACCGCCTATGATGTTAATATCCATAAGAAAACCTCCTTTAGGTTGATCGTCGAGCGTTATGATAGCACGATTCCCATTCGAATGCAAAGTCTGGCGAATTAGTCGAGATTCGAGAGGATGCTTTGATACCGTTCTGTCGCCAGCTCGCTGGGCTCGCCTTTTTTGCAGAAGGAGAGCTTGGCGAGTTTTGCGTGGGGGCGCGCAACGACGATCTGACCATTCTTGAGTTTGTCTTGCAGGACGCCAAGCGCGTCCAGAAAGCGCGGGTCGCGCCGTGCCGCGTCATAAAACGAGAGCACAAATACATAGTAAAACAGGTTATAGGTCAAAAACGGAAACGATACCTGATGAAACAGCGTGCCGATGCCGTAATGGCAAGGGCCAAGCGGCGCGCGCGTCACCCAGTGCGAGAGCAAAAACTCTACCGCGCGATCCAGCCGCGCGTCCGCGTTGACAAACGGCGTTTGCCGAAACACGTCAAGCGCGGTCAGCGTCGGCCCTGGGTTGGAAGCCTCCGTCTCCGGTCCTCGTCCAAAGAAAAATTTGTTACAGCGCCAGCCGCCGTCTGCATACTGCGTTTCGAGCAGATGCGACAGCGTCAGCTGCAGGCGGCAATCCTCTGCAAAACCGAGAGAACAGAGCGTCTTTGCCGTATGGATGGTGTGGCAGGGGAAAACGCTGCTCTTGGGAACGAGTGAAAACCGCCCGTCTGCCCGCTGCGCCTGCCAGATGAGCGCACAAGCGCCGTCGAGCAGGGGATGTGATACTTCCAGTCCCAACTCCGCGAGGATATATGACGCCTCCAGCGTGGAAAACGGACCGCCCTTGATCAGGTTGTTATCCGGCGTTGCCCAAAAAGCCGCGCCGTTATCTTGGCTACGCGAGAGTATAAAACCGATATCGGCTGAATA
>JAUYTF010000480.1 GCA_030695285.1 Eubacteriales bacterium
ACTGCGCAAAGAGAAGCGCGCCTATTGCGCAAAGCTCCTGCCGGACGCGGTTTGCTCTGAGTTGCCACAAAAGAGCATGCGCGGCGTTTGCGCAGCGCAGCGGCGGGGACAGCGCGACATGCGCGACACGGTTCGGCGAAACAGCGCGATTGCGCGGGCGCTTCGGGGGGCAGGCTATACGCGCATCGCGGAGAAAACTTGGCCGCTGGTGGAACTGCTCGGCATCGTCACGGTGCTTGCCTCTGCCGCGCTGGGCGTGGTGCCGCCGCTCTTTTTGGCACTGTATTTGTTACTTGGCGTGCTATTTGGCTCCATTCAGTCCGTTTTAGCCGTGCTGCTGGAGGAATATGCGTTTCAGTGCCAGACCGACACGGGGCTGCTGCTGGGCAGATATGTGCTGGCGATCTTCGATAATATTGGCTTTCGTCTGCGTGTGACGCTCGCGCGGATATTCTCCTGAAGCCCGTTCTTATACTTTACTGCGCGTTTATTGCAAGCCGCCGAACTGCAACCGGCGGCTTTATGTATGTCGGCGAGCAGATAAAATCGAGAAAAATTTACTGATTATGCCAATTTGTAAAAAAAACAGTTGAATGCGGGTGGATAATTCCGCTATACTATATTTGGTGACATATGGCAATGATTATCGAGTAAAACTCGAAATCATCACATATCCCTAGGCAAACTCCGGCGTTTACGGATCGGAACACCATTTGCTCTTCGGATCAAGCAGAACACAAAAGGCCGAAACAGAGGATGAGGAGCGCGAAAATGACGTTGCGTTTGCAGAAATATCTTGCCGAAGCGGGTATCGCCTCCCGGCGCGCCAGCGAAGAGCTGATCACAGCCGGGCGCGTGAGCGTCAACGGCGAAACGGCAACGCTGGGCATGAGCGTCGATCCGGAAACGGATATCGTGCTGTTTGACGGAAAACCTGTCAAGCAGGAAGAAGCGCTCATCACCGTCATGCTCTACAAACCCAAAGGTGTTGTCAGCACAAGCGACGACCCGCAGGGGAGAAAGACCGTTCAGGAATTCGTCAAGGATATCCCTGTCCGCCTGTACAATGTAGGCCGGCTGGACATCAACTCCGAAGGCTTGCTGCTCATGACCAACGACGGGGAACTCGCTCACCGCATGACGCACCCGAAGTTTTCGGTGGAGAAGACGTACTTCGCCATCTGCGACGGAAAGCTGATGCCTTCTGAAATTGCCTCGCTCGTCAACGGTGTTAACCTCGATGACGGCATGACCGCTCCTGCGCGCGTCACGCACGTCCGCCCGACGAAAACGGGAGACACCTCGTTTCTCATCACGATTCACGAGGGCAAGAACCGCCAGATCCGCCGCATGCTCGAGGCAATCGGACACAGGACGCTGCGCCTCAAGCGCGAACGCTTCGGGCCGGTAAGCCTGGGCGAACTCATGCCGGGCGAAACGCGCAGGCTGACGGAAGAAGAGATTCGTTCGCTCAAACAAGCGCTGGGGCTATAGGGATAGATCCGGTAAACGCAGCGGCGGAACAACAGATTACTCGCGGGGATCGCTCGTTTTTTTACGGGGGGTGGCCCGAATCGGCAGGAACGCAGGGAGCGCTGTCGAATGATCGGAACAAGGGTTAGGATAAGGCTACTGCCTTCCTTGATAAATGCAATACATCGGAGGTACTAAGTATGGACAAGACGATTTGGATCGTCCTAGGCGTGTTTGCGGCACTGATCGCCCTGATTGCGATTCTTAAGGCGGTGCGCACACGGCAGGAAAGCTTGCTCGGCAATGAACAGGAAGCCGTTGAAAGCGCAAGCAAACCAGCAATTGCAAACCGCGCGGAGCTCGTCGCCGTTGCGGCAAGCTGTATCGCCGAAGTGATGGGGAAGGACATTTCCGGCCTTCGCATCGTATCGATCAAGCAGGCGAACTGAGGCTTTTTCAGGTAATACTTGTAGGAACAACACATTTCACATATAGAAAATTATCGGAGGTTAGTTATGCGCACTTTTCTTGTTAATGTCAATGGAACGCAGTACGAAGTAGCCGTCGAAGAGATCGACGGAAAAACCGCACCCACCGTGAAACCCGCGCAGGCCGCAGCACCCGTTGCCGCGCCCGTCGCCGCACCCGTCGCCGCACCCGCTCCCGTTGCCGCCGCCGCAGGCGCAACAGTAATCACTGCGCCGATGCCCGGCACCATCCTCGGCGTGAGCGTCAAGGAAGGCGAAGCCGTCAAGGCCGGCCAGACGATCTTCGTGCTTGAAGCCATGAAGATGGAGAGCGACATCGTTGCCCCCGTCGCCGGTACCGTTCGCGGCATTACGGTTGCCAAGGGCGCTTCTGTCGTTGCAGGCGGCGTGCTCTGCTCGATTCAATAAACGAATTCTCCCGCAGCGATTCGCCGGATGATTCGGCGTCTCACGCACTTCCCTTTTTAGATACCGTGTTGGCGCGCAGTGTAAGACATGAGCTGTTATGCGCCGCACAAAGGAGAAACACAAAATGAGTAAATTATTTATTACCGATACGATCCTCCGCGATGCGCACCAGTCTCAGGCTGCGACGCGCATGCGTATTGAGGATATGCTTCCGGCCTGCGAAGTGCTCGATTCTATCGGTTACTGGTCGCTGGAAGTCTGGGGTGGCGCAACGTTTGACGCATGCCTGCGCTTCCTCAACGAAGATCCGTGGGAACGGCTCAGAAAGCTGCGCAAGGCTCTGCCCAAGACCAAACTGCAGATGCTCTTCCGTGGCCAGAACATCCTTGGATACAAGCATTACGCTGACGACGTGGTCGAGCAGTTCTGCAAAAAGGCCATCGAGAACGGCATCGATGTCATCCGCATCTTCGATGCGGTAAACGACATTCGCAACCTTGAGAGCGCCATTCGTTTCACCAAGAAATATGGTGGCATCTGCGAGCCGGCCATCAGCTACACGGTTTCCCCCGTGCACAACCAGGATTATTTTGTCAAGATGGCAAAAGAACTCGAACAGATGGGTGCTGATACGATCTGCATCAAGGATATGGCAAACCTTCTGCTGCCGTACGACGCATATTCGCTCATTTCGCGCCTCAAGAAGGAAATCAGCGTTCCGATTCATCTACATACGCACAACACCACCGGCACGGGCGACATGGTCTATCTCATGGCGGCGCAGGCCGGCGTGGATATCGTAGACACCGCGCTCTCGCCCTTTGGCAACGGCACGGCACAGCCCGCGACCGAGCCGCTCGTCGCCACCCTCAAGGGAACCGATCGCGACACGGGGCTCGATCTACTCAAGCTCTCCGACGCCGCGAAGTTCTTCCGTCCGGTTGCCGATCGCATGATCGCGGACGGAACAATCTCCGTCAAGTCGCTTGGCGTGGACACCAATACGCTGCTGTATCAGGTGCCGGGCGGCATGCTCTCCAACCTGATCTCTCAGCTCAAGGAAGCCGGCAAGTCTGACAAGTACTATGATGTGCTGGAAGAAGTTCCGCGCGTGCGCAAAGACTTCGGCTATCCGCCGCTTGTCACGCCCACGAGCCAGATCGTCGGAACGCAGGCATTGCTGAACGTCATCCACGGCGAACGCTATAAGGTATTCACCAAGGAGTCCAAGGCGTTGCTGCGCGGCGAGTATGGTAGCCTGCCCGCACCGGTCAACGAAGAAGTGCGGAAAATGGCCATCGGTGATGCGGAAGTGATCACCTGCCGTCCAGCAGATCTCCTCAAGCCCGAGCTTGAGCAGTACCGCGAAGAGATCAAGGACCATATCCGCCAGGAAGAGGACGTGCTCAGCTATGCGCTGTTCCCGCAGGTCGCGCTGAAGTTCTTTGAAGTGCGCGAGGCAGCGGAGCGCAAAGCGATGGAACCGCAGCAGGACGACAGCGTTCGCACGCTGTATGTGGAGGACATTGGCGCATAACGATATGAGACATCTGCCGAACATTCTATCTGGAATACGACTCATTCTCGTTGGTGTTTTCGTGATGCTTTTCAGGGCGGGCAGTTATCTGCCTGCCCTATGCGTATTTGTGTTCGCGTTTTTAACGGACATTCTAGACGGGCACCTCGCCCGATCTTACGGTTGGGTGACCAACGTAGGCAAGCTGCTCGATCCGCTGGCAGACAAACTCCTGACGCTGGCCGCGCTTGCCT
>JAUYTF010000484.1 GCA_030695285.1 Eubacteriales bacterium
TACGAACCCAATCAAATTTGTCGTTTATTAAATTTGGTACAACATCAAATACATTCTTGCCGATGACTTCTTTCGCTTGTAAGCCAGTGAACAGCTCAAACTGCTTATTCATATCGCGAAATATATAACCACAAGGATTACCTTGTGTGTTCATTATCAATTCATGATACGCATATCCATAGGGCATGCCATCCAAAATTGGCCGCAACTCGCGACATTTTGTTGCTCTCATAGTCCCTCCAAAATCAAAACTATTATTAACTGATTTTCAATAAACAATGATTATCAATATATTATATCAATGAAAAACGAAGAATTCTACATGGAAACGAGTACGTCAAAGAATTACGATGCAACAACTAAAAAAGGATCATCTTTCTTCATTATATGGTATGTTGACAAAAATACTAAACACAAGATGGATGGGTGTTTGTCAATTCGCGGTTTATTAAGATTCAAAGCACTATTACTGGATATTCAAATAGATTACAACTAACTTTTTGTTACATAAACGCCTGACACTCATCTTGCAACGTGATAATTTGTAACTAGGTAATAGAGAAAACACATCCTAGGGCATAACCCGTGAAAGCGGGTGACGCAAAACTATAGGGCCTAAGGACGAACGATTCGTCGATGGTAGCCAGTTGCCAAGTGGATTACCCGCTTTGTGTGATGTGCGGGAGTTTAAAGTTTTGGCAACTAACGTTTTTGGTTAGTTGCTTTTTGTTTTCTTAACAGTTGGAAGACCCCATTCCACGGAACGACACTGAGGCACAATATGAACAAAGCAAAATTGGTCGTCCTCATCATTACGATACTGCTTCTTCTGACAGGTGTTGCATATGCACGATGGACGGAGCAAGTCAACATACAGATCCTGGCAAAAACAGCTGAAACAAAACTCAGCTATGTAGACTACACTTCCAGGGTAAACAGCGGTAGTGCTAGCGTGTCGAATGCTGAAAATGCGCAGGCAACAGTGGTTTTCAAAGAAATATTGCCCAGCACTGGAAATTCCGTAACTCTGCGGTTTAAAAATACGGGTACGATTCCGATTGACATTGACGATATCAAAGTTCTCTATGTCAGCGGGTACTCGGATGACTATAGGAATGATATCAAGTTGACAGTATCCGGATATGCCGGTGAAAAACGCTTTTTACAGCAGGAGAAGAAGATCTTTCAATGGTGGGCAAATAACTCCAGTTCAAATCGGGACGAATTGTATCAGCTTCCCGTAAACGGAATCATCGAGATCATCTGCGAACTAGCGTTTGATGAAATTAAAATCATAGAAAATAATGGTCAGGACAAGAAGGAGGATTCTAAGAAAGATACAGATACTTCGGACATCCAGCAAAATGTATCCTTTACCATTGAAGTAGACTATTCGAGATTCAATTAGAATTAACAAAATCAAATTGGAGGGAATTACAATGAAAAAATCGAAGTTGATCATCATCGTAGCGATCGTCGCGCTGCTCGTCGTTGGCGGGGCATACGCTGCGTGGACCAGCAGAACCACCGTTTCCGTCAACGCAAGCTCCGGCGAAATGGATGTCGCGATCTCCGCGACTTCCGTGGGAAAGGTTTCCGAATATGTTGTATTCGCAAAGAACAATATCACGGTTTCTGAGGACAAGAAGGCAGCTACTGTTTCCATCTCGAACCTGTATCCCGGTGCGGAAGCAAACGCAACCATCACGATCACCAACACGGGAACGATTCCCGTCAAACTCAGCGGCTGCACGCAGGAGCGTATTTCGGCAGTCGATACAAAGACCAATAAGCCACTGTCTGCGACCGATGCCGGAATGCTGATCGTCAAATACAATGCGACGGCAGTGACGAAAACCGGACAAGTGAAAGCGTCGGATTCCTCCGCTGCCGCAACAGCAACCCTGTTCTCGACGGCCAACATGGTCATTGAAGCAGGTGCAACAATCACGTTTGACATGCAGATCATGCTGGACAAGAATGCAGCTGATAGCACAGAAAAGGCGCTCTACACGTTTAAATTCACGCCGATGTTTGTTCAGGCAAACTAAAGGCCACCTGCCTTCATAACAAAAGGGGATGAAAATCCCCTTTTGTTATACTCCATATATGTTTCATTGTAACCGATTCTTTGACTTTTCATTCGCTTTGATTATATAATTAGATAATAGTAGTAGTACCTTGATATTTCTTGCGACTTTGTCTTGAATACCGATCGGGAGGCCAACTTTGTATTGAATGACAAGATGGATGTCGTGTTGGTATCGCAGGTTGGAACGGACGAGGAAACAAAAACCATTTGGGAAAAGGTGAATG
>JAUYTF010000491.1 GCA_030695285.1 Eubacteriales bacterium
TGTTGCATCGGCGTTATGCAATTGACGGCATACTGGGACGCGGCACATACGGCATCACCTACTTTGGGCACGACGAAAAAACAGGAACGCGCATCGCGCTCAAAGAGTACTTTCCTTACGCGCTGGCAGAGCGCGCCGGACAGGGCCATGCACTGACGCCGAAGAACAAAGCCTGCGGGGCGCTGTTCTTTCTGGGCTCGGAAATGTTCTATCGCCAGCATCTGGCGCTGACGGACGCAAAGGGCAGTGAAAACCTCGTGACCGTCTATACCGCGTTTTTTGAAAACGGCACGTCGTATGCCGTCATGGAGCGATTGGAAGGCGTCACGCTGGAGCGATACTTACAGTTGCGGCGGCGCAAGCTGTTTCCGGACGAGGCGATGTACATCGCGGCTTCGCTGGCGGACGCGCTTCTTGTCGTGCACAGCCTCAATTCGCTGCATTACGACATCAACGCGCGCTCGATCTTCCTCTGCACAAATGGCGCGGTGAAGCTGATCGATTTCGGCGCGGCAAAGGCCGGTTTGCGCGCGCGGCATGAGGTGGACGACGCCGAACCCTGGTTTGACCTTTCTTCCATCGCGAAAACGCTGTATGAGGCCATGACCGGCCAGGCGGTGTTTGGTGACGGCATCCAGCCGCATACAAACATCCCGCCGCAGTTTTTTGAGTTTCTCTGGCAAATGACAAACACGGCGGGTTACCGGCGCATCGCATCCGTTTTCGACTACCGTCACGCGCTGGCATGTGTGGAGATCGGCGCCGTCAGCCCGGATGTGGCGCACGACGATGTAGCCAGTGCTATGCCGCAAATCCATAAAAGCCCCGTACAGAACCGACCGCAGATCTCCACCGCGAAAGCGCAGCAGCAGGAGACAGGGCAGAAACCCTCCTTTTTCGACCGCGCGCTGGATGCGATGGAGGATGCGGTGACGACCGACAAGCAGCCGACCGGGGAGGAAGCGCAGAAAGAGCAGCGCCTCAAGAAAAAAATCTGGCTCATCTTCGGCGGCGCGGTCGCCGGGGCTTTGATCTTAGCATTGCTCTTGCGCGGCTTGATCCAATAACACACAACGCAACAAATCCCCCGCCGGCGGGGGATTTGCTATGCTACTTGCGTTTCTAAATTCGATATGAACAAAGCGAAATCTGAATTACGCTGAGACTTCTTTTTTTCGACCCAGTTTTCCAAAGAACTTGAAGCTCAGCGGCCAGAGCGCGCCGCCGGTGAGCACCATCAGAAAATAACGGACCGCGTTACCCGCGTTGTGTCCGCCAAAGAGTGCGAGCAGCGGAGATTTGGTAAACGTCTGCACGCAAATAACTACGCCAAGGCCCAGCACGAGCTTGAGCAGCTGCGCCCACCAGACAGCTTTTTCAGAGAAGCGGATATACCTTCTCTCCAGCCAGAGCACGACGGCAAAGCCAAACGCACCGCCGACCATCTTGTAGCCGGTTTCGTTGCAGCCCAGGGAGAACTCCAGAATCGCGTTTGCAGGCATCGGCACGAGTTCAATATACAGTATCAGCGCTACGCCGACGGCAAGCAATACGCCGATGAGCGGAACAAACCGTTTTGCGTTGTCCCATGCGCGGCCAAGCAGCGGATAAACCACCGCAACCAGCAAGAGCGCAACGCCGATGGACACCAGCACGTCAGCCGGGGTGTGTACGCCCAGATACATCCGCGAAAAGCCGACCAGCAGCGTCAGCGCCACGCAGACAATCCGAACCCAAAGCTCCTTTCGCGCCCATGCTACGCCAAGAAACATACCCGCGGAATTTTGCGTGTGACCGCTGGGGAAAGAGTATCCCGTCGCCTCCGCGCGTGCGCTCTCCACGATGGTGAAGTTTTTGTCGAGCGCCCATGGACGGGGCACGAGGAAAATAAGCTTGAGAAACGTATTGATGATGTTGCCCAGAAAACTGACATACAGGAGCAGATAGCCAGTCTTCTTATCGATGCACCAAAAAAACCCCAATGCGATGATCATGAAAATGGTCTCTTCGCCAAAGAACGTAAAGAACTGAAATACCGTGTCAAAGAACGGCGTGCGGATGGCTTCGAGCAGTTTTAAAAACTCCATGCTTATCCCTCCCGAATGTTATTTGTTGAGATCATCATACACGATTCTTGCGTGTTCGAGAAGCAAATTCAAACAGGTTTTACTAAGAACTGTGCAGAATTTCACATAAAAAAAGCGCCCCTCAACGGAGCGCCTGAAAGAAATCCGACAACAGAGCTTTGCATTCATCTTCGAGCATGCCGCCCCATGTTTCCACGCTGTGTAAAAAACACTTGTCGGTCAGGTCCATCTTTGAGCCGCAGCAGCCGGCGATCCCGTCAAACGCGCCAAAGATGATTTTTCCAAGCTTTGCGTTGACACAGGCGCCCGCGCACATGGCGCAGGGTTCGAGGGTGACATAGAGGGTGCAGTCAGTCAAACGGCTGCCGAGCTTCGCCATCGCTTCGCGCAGGCAGATGAGCTCCGCGTGCTGGGTTGCGTCGTGCTCGCGTTCCACGCGGTTGTGTGCGCGGGAGACGATTTCGCCGTTTTGCACCAGCACCGCGCCGACGGGCACCTCGCCCGCGTCAAACGCGAGCCGTGCTTCCTCCAGCGCTACATGCATAAACCGTTTGAACTCATGTGTTTTGCTCATATACGCCTCAGCACTTCTTCTGTATCAAAGTCATCATACTGCACGCGCTGGAGGCAAAGGCCGTGCGGCGGGGCGGTAGCGCCCGCGTCTGCGCGAAGGCCGCTCGTCAGCGCGCGGGCAATCGCGTCCTCTGGAAGCTTTCCTCCGCCGATCTCTAGCAGGGTGCCGACGAGGATGCGTACCATATTATAGAGAAACCCGTTTGCGCTGACTTCATAATGTAGATAATTGCCGTTTTGCGTCCATTCGCTTTTTGCGATCGTGCGTATCGTGTTTGTGATCTTGCAGTCTGCGCTCATAAACGCCTTGAAATCATGCTCGCCGAGCGCATACGCTGCCGCGCGCTGCATGCGATCATAATCCAGCGGGGTGTGGACGTGTAGTGCGGTAAAGCGCCCGAATACATCCGCGTGAAGCCCTGTCTGCACCGTATAGCGGTAGGTCTTGTTCTTTGCGAAAAAGCGCGCGTGAAATTCCTTCGGCACTTCCTCGCTGTGGAGCACGCGGATGTCGCGAGGCAGCCGCATGTTCAGCGCGATGGCAAATTTTTCCGCCGGCATGCGCGCGTTGGTGTCAAAGTGCGCCACCTGCGCGCGCGCGTGTACGCCGCTGTCCGTTCTGCCAGAGCCGTGAAGCTGAATCTGCTCGCCCGTGATGAATAGCGCCGCCTCATTGAGCCGCTGCTGCACGGAAACACCGTTGTCCTGTAACTGCCAGCCGACGTAGCTGGTTCCGTCGTATGCGATGACGAGGCGGATGCGGCGGCTCATAGCGGCAGCTTCTCCAGCACGATGATGCCCGTCATAAACGCCACGAGCAGCAGGGTTGCGATGAGGTCGCACGCGTGAAAATGCAGCTCGCGCATGCGGGTTCTGCCTTCGCCGCCGTGATAGCAGCGGCTCTCCATCGCCAAAGCGAGTTCATCCGCCCGCCGAA
The DNA here is from genome assembly GCA_030695285.1 of Eubacteriales bacterium. Lineage (GTDB taxonomy): Bacteria > Bacillota > Clostridia > Christensenellales > CAG-138 > UBA7703. Next base: position 3,598 of record JAUYTF010000491.1, read on the forward strand.
ACGCGGAGACAAACAAGGGCACTAGCACGGGAATCATGCTCTTTGCGCGCTGGAAGATATTGCCGCTCTCAAAGTCCGCCCCGCGCGCCATCTGTGCCTTCTGGATGCGGTCGGTCTCCTCCATCAACGTGGGGATAAAGCGAAGCGCGATGGTCATCATCATAGCAAGCTCGTGCGCAGGAAAGCGTAGCTTGCGCAATGGCGACATCAGCTTTTCCAATCCGTCCGTGAGCGCGATGGGCGAGGTGGTCAGCGTCAGCACAGACGTGCCCGCCACGAGCAGAACCAAACGCAGCGTCATAAACACCGCCTGCTCCGCCGCCTCCTGAGTGAGGCGGATAAACTTCCATTCAAACCAGACTGTGTCTCCCTGCGTGGCAAAAAGGTTGATGACAAACATAAACACCAGCAGCCACTTCATGGGCTTGAGCGCGGAGAAAAAATAGGAAGCGGGCACCTGCGCAAACGCGAAGATTGCGACAAGCAGCACGACTGGCATCAGGAATACGGGAAGCGTTTTGACCACAAACACGATAGCGATATAGACCGCCATCAGGATGATCTTGGTGCGTGGGTCGAGGCGATGCACCACGCTGTTGCCCGGCAGATACTGACCCAGGGAGATGTTAGCGTTCATGGTTCCACCTCCCGATCAGATCCTGCGCCAGCTCGTCCATGCGAAAAAAGTCGCGCGTAATTTCGATGCCGCGCGCGCGCAGGGCGCGGACAAGCTGCGTCGCCTGCGGCAGATTTAAGCCCATCTCCAGCAGCTCTGCGCTGTGCGAAAAAACCAGTTCCGGTGAGTCGACCATAAAAAGAGCGCCTTGATCGAGCACGGCGATGCGGTCGGCAAACATGGCAACGTCGTCCATCGAATGCGACACCATCACGATGCTCGTGCCGAAATCGCGGCGAAGGGATTCGATCAGGGCGAGAATCTCGCGCCGCCCGCGCGGGTCAAGCCCTGCCATGGGCTCGTCCAGCACAAGGTACTTCGGGCGCATGGCGAGAATGCCCGCAAGCGCTGCGCGGCGCTTTTCGCCGCCGGAGAGCTCGAAGGGCGATTTTACAGAAAACTCAGTCGGGTCAAGCCCGACAAGTGTAAGCGCCTCGGCCACGCGCGTTGCAATCTCCGCCTCTTCAAGCCCCATGTTTTTAGGCCCAAAGCCGACATCACGCTCGACGGTCTCTTCGAATAATTGATATTCGGGATATTGAAACACCATGCCGACCAGAGAGCGAATCTTCTTTCTGAGCTTTTTTTCTCGCGTGTCGAGGCCGTCTACCAGAACGCTGCCCTGAGTCGGCAGCAACAACCCGTTGAAATGCTGAATCAACGTACTCTTTCCCGAGCCGGTGTGGCCGATGATGCCGAGAAATTCGCCGTCCTGAATGGTCAGCGAAATATCCGAAAGCGCCGGGTAGGCCAGCTGGCTTCCGGGCATGTAGGTGTGGCTGAGTTGTGTGATTTCGATTGGCATGGTTCTATCCTTATCTATATGACACTTAATCTAAATGACTCTTGTTTCGAAACAGGAGAGTGAATCAGTTCGCTTATGCACCCAGCGCACGGCAAAGCTCGTCCGCCAGCGCTTCGCAGCTCATCGCCTCGTG
>JAUYTF010000008.1 GCA_030695285.1 Eubacteriales bacterium
GTCGTCTGATCGATATAAGTCCCATGCATCATACAACAAAATCGCTCCGTACAGCACGCTTTCTGGCAACAGTTCACGGAAAGTTACGGTTTTATCGGAGCGTTTTTAGGCGGGCGGGCAGCGTTGTGTAAAACATAACGCATGGATTTGACTTTTTTTGCGCTTGTCACTATCATAATACAGAGGGTAAAATGATGAAACAAAAAACAGACAAACTGACGAAACTCTTCATCTTCAACGTGCTGCTTCTCGCGCTCGCCATTGTGATCACGATCAATCTGCTCGAAACGAGCGGAGCGCGCGCCAGCCAGCATGCGACACCGGTAGCGACACAGACCGTTTCCTGACCGGTGGCCCTGGGCACATTGCTGCGCCTGCCGTCATGAGAAACGATAGCGCGAAAGAGTGTATGCGCCCGCCGTTGTCTGAAGAGAAACACAAGAACCGCCTCAGGCAAGCACGACGACAAAAACAATACCGCCGCTATCAAGCGTGTGCGAAGGAGTATGGAGCATGAGTTTCAAAAGCGTCTACGGTTCTAAACTGGTCAGGAGCGCAGCCGCTTTCTTTCTATTGAGCGCCATGCTATTGCCCGAAGCTGCCGTCGCACACGCCGAAAGCAGCACAGAGCCGCGAGAGTTGACCGCGCTGTGCAGCTTTACGCTGCCAGAGCGCTCCGCATCGTTTGAGCCGCGCCTGACGGACGCGCGCTACAACTCCCGCATTTCGTTTACCAAGGACGAGGCGCTCGTAGTCTCGCTGGCGAGCGGGGCAGCGGGGCTTTATATCGGCTGGTACGCCGCGCCGGAATCGGCAGCGATAGAGGCGCTGGATGCTGCGGGGACGGTGCTTTCGAGCATTCCTGCAAACGCCGACCTGCTCAACGAGTATTTCGCGCTGCCCTCGGCGTGTTCAAGCGTACGCGTCACGGGAGAAAAGGGATTCGCCGTCTCCGAGGTGCGCGTGTTTGACGCAGATACCCCTCCTGAGCAGCTCTGCATCATGAAAGCGCAGCAGGCGCAGCCGAAGGCAATGCTCATCCTTGCGCACACGGCGGATGAATCGTATTATTTCGGCAGCCTGTTGCCGTATCTCTCGGGTTCAGACGCGGCGATGGTCTTCCTCTCCGTTGAAAGCAGGCAGGCACAGCAGGAGGCCATCGAAGCGCGGTATGCGCTGGGCTCGCGCACGCAGCCTGTATTCGGCAGCTTCCCGTTTTACCGCAGCGCGATCGATATGAAACGGCTGTATAGCTATGTAGATAAATCCGATGTCAACAACTGGCTCATCCAGCTCATCCGCCGCTATCAGCCGGATACGCTGATCACCCACGCTGCAACGGGTCAGGATGGCATAGGCATGCATCAGCTCACTGCGACGCACGTGCTCCTCGTTTCGGATCTGGCAGCCGACGAGTCCAAGGAGTACGTCAGCGAACGGGCATACGGCAGCTGGCAGGTCAGCGCGGTTTATCAGCAGCTGGAGACGGGCACAAACCCGCTTTACGATACACAGTCTCCGCTGGCGGCGTTTGGCGGGGAAAGCGCCATCTCCCTTTCGCAGGCGGCATATGATCGCTATTCGTCGCTACGGGTGACGCATTTTTCCGTGACCGACACGCCGTATTTTGTCCAGACCTATCCGGCAGGGATCGAAACGACACAAGCGCAGAGCGCGAGCGACCTATTCGGGCTGCTCGTTTCGCTCGATGGCCCGTCCGCGGTGCCTGCCGCCGCCGTGACCCCCGCACCAAGCGCCTCGCCCGCGCCCCAGGAGACGAGCGAGCCAGAGGCCGCGCAGACGCAGAGGGAGCAGGCGCTCTTTGCGGAACCAATCCAAGATGAAGCAGGTCAGGCGCGCTATCTGGGCGCAGGGCTTGTGCTCCTTGGCGTTCTTTGCGCCGTGTTCAGCCTTCTCGCGCTCAAGCGCGCAGAGGCAGCCAGAAAGCGCGTTCTTTGCATCGCTGGCATCCTATGCGGCGCGCTGCTGCTTGTGAGCGGCGCGTTTCTGTTGCTGCGTGCGGGCTTGGCGACGGTTGCGCCCGCACCCACGCCCAACGCTACGCCGTCCCCGACGGCGACCCAGCCCGCGCCGACGGCAACCACCGAGGCAAGCGAGCCGGAGGCGGAGAAAACCAGCGAGGTTGCATCGCATTTCCGCAAGCAGAGCGACCCGGAAGAGGTCGTGGTGTTTGATCAGGAGAACGGCATCTACGAATATCGCAGCGACACGCTCGCCGTCGAAATACGCAGAGTGGAGCGAGACAATAAGCCGCTTGCGTACTATATTGCGCACATTTATATGCGAGAATTCGACTCCTACCGCTCCGGCTTTGGCTCCGTGCGGATCAACGGCAGGGACACGGTAGATGCCTGCGTGATGGCGCGCCGCTATCGCGCCGTGCTTGGGGTGACGGGGGATAACCTGCTGCACTCCGACTACAACCGCGGTATGATGCTGCGCGACGGGCGAATCTTCCGCGCGCAGACGCAGGTGTCCGTCATGGCGCTGACGGAAGACCTCTCAATGCGCATCTACTACAAAAAAGACCCTGCCATGCTCAACGAGATTGAGGAGGGCACGCAGGATACCTATGCCTTCGGGCCACCGCTGGTGCTAAACGGCGTGGTCTGCGAAAACATCGATCAGGATCGCGTGGGGCGCATCAATCCGCGCGCCGGACTCGGTCTGGTCGAGCCGGGACACTTCGTTACCATCGTTGCAGACGGGCGGCTGCCGCATTACAGCCACGGGATGATGCTGTCCGATTTTGCACAGCTCTTTCTCGACGAGGGCTGTGTGATGGCCTATAATCTGGACGGAGGTGCTTCCGCAACCATGGTTTTCATGGGCGAATACATCAACAAGCGCGCGGAAAACCACTATCGCTCCGTGCCGGATCAGTTGCTCTGGGGCTATTCCGAACTGGTTCCGACCGAGGATGAGCCGTATTTGATGCAGGGGCTTGTCCCGCAGGGCTGGCGCAAAGGCTAAAGACGTAGCGTACTGACAAACCCTAATTCTGATTTAATGAGTATTCGAACTGACGAATTAACGATTTGATGCATGCGAGCATGGCGATTACTCGGGCTGACGAATTTGCGTTTTGATGCATACGAGTGAAAGGATGAAGCGAATGGAACACGCGAAACACCTGCAGCATGCTTATCTGATTACTGCGCACAGCAAAAAGGCGCAGCTGCTCAACCTGCTGCACCTGCTGGACGATCCAAAGAACGATATCTACATCCACATCGACAAAAAAGCGCAGGGGTTTGCGGAGGAAGAGATGACCGCCGCCGCGCCAAACGCCCGCGTGGCATTCGTGCCGCGGCAGGACGCGCGCTGGGGCAGCGAGGTGTTCATCGACGCGATCGTGTCGTTGATTTCGTTGGCCATACAGGAGGAGCATGCGTTTTACCATCTGCTCTCCGGCGTTGATCTGCCGCTCAAGCCCCAGCGGGAGATTCGCGCGTTCTTTGATGCGCATGCTGGGCAGGAGTTTGTGTCCTTTGAGCGCGAGACGGCAAAGCCACATGTCATCGAGGGCAGGATCGGCCGCTGGCACTGGCGGCAGCCGAAAAATCCGCTGATCAGGAAGTTCGAGCGCAGGGCTGCTCCTGCGTTTGCCACGCTGCAGAAAGCATTCGGCGTCAACCGGCTCAAGCATGTGCCTGTTGCGTTCCAGAAAGGCGGTGTGTGGTTTTCCATCACGCATGCGCTGGCATGCTATGTGGTAGAGCACATGCCCGAGTACAGAGCGTATTATCGCAAGTCGTCCTGCGCGGATGAAATATGGCTGCAAACGCTGGTCGCCAACTCGCAGTTTATGAATCGCCGTGCGTTCATAGGTTGGGATGACGAGATGTCCGCCACCATGCGGTTTGTGGATTGGTCGGGCGGCGGCGCGTCCCCGCGCACGCTCACGGGCGCGGATTATGATATGCTTATGCAAAGTGGCATGCTCTTTGCTCGAAAGTTTGACGAGGCGGTGGATGCGGATGTGATCCGCCGCATCAGCGATAGCATTAGCGGCTGATCCGATCGATAGAGCGCGCTGAAAGAACCGAACATTTTTAAGTCAGGAATGCAATCATGAAACAGAAAGATCAAAACATAAAAAAAAGAACGGCTGCGCGCACGCTGCCGTTGCGGGACGGAGGCGTGTTTTCCTGGCGTTTTGTGGCGGTGCTATCGCTTATGGGCTGCATCGCAATCGAGATTCTATTCAATCTGCTGCCCGTCGATCACGACACGCTGCTGCTCTTTTGGTTTTATCCGGCGTCCTTGTTGCTTGTTGCACAGCTCTACTTCAACCTGCGCTTCGCAAAGCATTTTGAGATCAAGCTGTTGCTGGCGTTTCTTGCGTGGTCTTGTACAACCGTGGTGTTGAATTTTCGGCGCGCACAGCTGGTCGATTCCTATGGGTGGTTTGCCAGCGCCTGCACAACGATCTTCCTCTGTTTCTCGCTTCCGTATGCGTTTACGAAAGACGGGGCAAAGCGCGTGATCACGCTGCTTGCAATCACAACGGTCGTATCGGTCACGCTGCTGAGCGTCTTGAGCCTGATCGCGGTTTATGCCACAGATATTGCGGCAAAAGTGCCGTCCGTCTTTGAAGGCATCGGCATAACAGCGGGAAGGCTCGGCATCGACACCCATCCCAACAGGAGCGCGACTGGGCTTGCAGCCGCGGTGATTCTGGCCGGATATCTCATTGCGCAAACCAAGCAAGCGTGGCGGCGCATCGCTTGGGCGCTGTGCGGTGTGATTTGCTTTGTTCCGCTTGCGCTCACCGTTAGCCGGACGGCGATCATCGCAGCGGGGATCGGGGTTGGGTTCGAAGTCTTTCTGGCGCTGCAGGTCTCTTTGCAGGAGAAGATGCGCGCCGCACTGCGCTGGGTTTTGAGCACGCTGGCCGCTTGTCTCGTGATCGTTGCGCTCTATCAAGGCGCGACAATGGTCGGCCAGGCAAGCAATGATATGATCGCCCGTCTTGAGCCGGTTGCCATAGCGCAGGCACAGCAAAGCACGGATACGCAGGAAACAGAGGTGCCTGCCGCGCTAGAAAGCGGGGACTCCGTATTCGTCCCGCGGGATTTATCCGACGCGGATAGCCTCAACGGCAGAACGGATATCTGGTTGGGCGTATGGAACGGGCTATTGGAAAATCCGAAAATTCTCGCGTTCGGTACTGGCCCGATGGTCGCGGGAGAGTTGATGATACCGTATTTTCCGGTCGGCTCACCGCTTGGACTGTTTCACAATTCGCTACTCGGCACGCTGGTGTCCTTTGGGGTTGTCGGCCTGCTGTTTGTGCTGGCGTTTCTCGTGCTCGTCGCGGTGTCTGCCTTCAAGCTCTCGTTTGGAAACTTAAAGAGCGCAGAGACGCTCGCCGTGCGGATGCTTCCCGCGATGCTACTCTTTGCGGTAGCGGAGGGTATGATGGAGGACTTCCTCTTTGCATACGGTTCGCTCAACATCGTCTGGATATGGTTGATGATTGCGGCGGGGTTTGTGTTGCGCATGGGCAAGCAGGAGCCGGAGACGATAGAGGACGCCGCGAAACTTTAGAACAAAGCCCATTATGAATGCATAAACGGTACAGTACGCACGAAACCGTCTTCCTGCAACAAAGCCCGCGGCAATCGATCTGCCGCGGGCTCGTTTTTGCGTTGGAGGATGAAAATCAGTTCACCCAGTCTGCGTCTTGCATGACAGGGATTGCTTCTGTCGTGCAGATTTCTATGACATACTCCCGTGCGGTCTGGGTGCGTTCGAGCTCCTTTTCGGTCAGCTCCGAATAGGAGCGGATCAAGGAGGTGTCTAAGAGCGCGGGCACGACCTGATGCACATACTTGCCATCGATGGACCGATAGAAGCACAAGAGCGGCATATAAGCGGCACTCTTGAGCGTGGTTGTGCCATCGAGCGCTTTTTCAACCGAAAGCTGCACGTAAAGACCGTATTTGAGCGGATCTACCTCTTTTTTACCGGACATGTTGGAGATAAAATTACCCATGGAATACACGACTAGGCCAGTATAGGGCGCTCCGTCCCGCTCGACGGTGACGTATTCAATGCTCTGCACAACGTGCGGATGAGACCCGAGAATGACATCCACGCCGGACTCCAGCAGCAGCACTGTCGATGCGCGCGTGCGCGAATTTGGCGCTTTCTTGTGCTCCTTGTCCCAGTGCGGATAGGCGACGATGAAGTCCGCGCCCGCCGCGCGTAGCGCCTTGACCTCTAAGACAAGCCGCTCCTGCTGCGAATACAGGCGGGTGACGGCATATTCGGTCTCTTCGTCGTTCATGTAACGGTCATGCTTGTTGATGATTTCGGTCGGCGCGATGAATCCGATTTTGACGCCTTTTACGTCGATGATCAGCGGCGTGTCGCGCTCCTCGTTCGAGCGAGCGGTGCCGGTGTGATAAATCCCCTTTTCGTCCAGCACATCTAGCGTGCGCAAAAGCCCGGGCATTTGCCGGTCGAGCGCGTGATTGTTACCGGTACTCAAAAAATCAAAACCGATGTCCTTGAGATTGTCGATCAGGACATCCGGCGCGTTGAAGGTGTCCGCCGGTTCGTCAGGGCGTTTCTTTACGGAGTAGCCGGCGTCTTTTCCGGCGAGCGTGGTTTCGAGATTTCCGCACATGAGATCGACCGAGCGGAACTCATTGGCAACGCCAAGGAAACTGCGCGAAAAATCATGTGTATCCGTCTCCTCCAGATACGCGCCGTTGATCTGCACCGCCATCATCATGATATCCCCGATCGCGCCGATGGTGACGACGGTCGGGGTTGGCTCCGGCGTCGGGGTCGGTTCCGGTGTGGGTGCCTCGGTGGGGCTCGGGACTATGCTGGTTGTTGGCGTGGCGGGCGGGGCTTCCGCGTTCTGCTGCTGCTGCTGCGTGCAGCCCGTCAGCGCGAAGCACAACAGCAGGAAAAGCGCGGCCAGAATTCCGAATAAGAGGCGTTTCTTCATGTTGAACTCCGATCATTGTCAAAAAAGGGGCAAAGTCAAAAAGAGCGGGGTGCGCGCGGTGCACGCATGGCTTTCTTAAGCCTTACTGGAATTATAGTAAAAATCTCGGTGAAAAACAATCGCTGCACAAAACAAAGCGGGGAGGCGAGCGTTTTGCGCTAGGCAAGCGCAGAATACTGCGCCTGAAAAAACACCGTTTATAAAAGTGCCGGACATATGAATTTTAAATGAAAATGTGCCGGATGCGTACAAACGCTTTGACGAGACGGCATGGGTTTGTGTATACTGAAAACATGTTTACGATTTTAAGAAGAACGAAGTTTCAGAGCCGAATCTTAGCCGCAATCGCCGTTGTGCTGCTGCTGGGTTCGGGCGTTGTCCCGCTCTCCGGCGCGCGAGCGGAAGCGGCCGATCTTCAGACCGGGCAGGCTGAAACGGTGACGCAGGATTGTACGATCACATTGCCCGAAGAACTTACGGGCAAGGAGTACCGCATCACAGACGGCCTTGTTGAGAGCTATCAAAACTTCAAGTCCGGGCAGACGATTCGAATCGATCTGCCGCAGGGTGCGCAGGGGCTGTATCTGGAGTGGTTCAATCCCGCGAGTCAGTACACGGTGATCCAGTATGATCAGAGCGGAGCTGCTTTGTCCGAAGAGGCCGCATCGCCCTACCTTAACGCGTATTATCCGTTGCAAGCGGGGACGGCGCGGGTCAGCGTATCCTTTACCGGCAGCGCCTCGCTCTCCACGCTTGCCGTATACGGCGAGGGGGAACTGCCTGGGCATATGCAGCGCTGGAGCCTGCCGTCGCAGGCGGATCTGCTCGTCATCGCGTCAACCTCCAAAACCGCGTTGGATGAGTTCTTCGGCGTGATCGCGACGTATGCCTGCAATCACGATATCCCGACCGCGCTCGTGGTCATGTCCCGCAACACGCGCAGCGCACAGCAGGAGCTGCTCAGCGCGCTCTGGCACGCGGGTTACGATCAATATCCCTATTTCGGCGAATTCACGAGCGTGAACGACACGATCTACGGCATGGTGAAAAACGAATGGGGCAGAAAGCCGACGCTCACTTTTATCACAGACCGCATCGAGCAGTATCAGCCCAAGGTGATCGTCACGCATATCGACGACGAGAACGCGCCGGAAGGCACGGCGCAGTTAACGGGCGAATACACACTGCGCGCCGCGGAAGATGTCGATATACAGAAGATCTATTTCGCATCCGCAAGCGGCGGCACGACGCTTTCCTACGACACGGCGCTCAACGGCTGCTTTGGCAAAACGGTTTTAGAGCTTGCTTCGGAGGCGCTAGCGCTTTGCGCCTCACGCCATGCGTATCAGAAAGCACTGATCCCGTCCTCCGTGTTTCTGCTCACCCAGAGCACGGTTGGGGAGGATGCGGCGGCAAACAACCTATTTGAAAACATCGATACCGCTTCGTTGGGCGGATATGTAGACCCGACACCGACGCCGGAACCGACGCCGGAGCCGACGCCGGAGCCAACCGCTGAACCCGCGACAGAGTCCGCAGCGCCCTCCGCGGAGATTGGCGAACCCCTGGCGGATGCCCAGGAGCAGAGCGCGCCGCTGCTGACGGAGCGCGTAGCAACGCTGGTTTTACACATCGGCATCGCCGCAGCCGGAGGCTTGCTCTCGCTGCTGCTGCTTTTCACGTATGGTCTCAAGCGACGCCGGCGCAAGGTGCGCGGCGGCGCGGTCGTGCTTTCTTTGCTCCCGCTGCTGCTGGGCTTGCTTGCGTCCGGCGCGCTGAGCTATTTTAGCAAGAAACAGGTTGCGGAGGAAGCGCCCGTTGCAACGCCGGCGCCGACCGCGACGGCAACCATAGAGCCAACGCCCACGCCGGAGCTCACGCCGGAGCCGGAGCCGGAGCCGGAGGCGGAGCAGATCGCCGCTTCCGCCAGCGACGAATTCTACCGCCAGCCGAGCGATCCGGAAGAAGTGATACTCGTGGATGAAGAGAACGGCCGCTGGGAATACCGCACGGACACGCTCTCCATCATGATTGACCGTGTGGTCACGGATTATGTCAACAGAAGCGAAAGAACATTTCCGCTGGTCTATTTTGTCGCGCATATCCGCATGCGGGAAGTCGACCAGTTCCGCACGGTGCAGGCCGCGGACAACCGCAACGGAGCGGGCGCCATCAAACCTTGGGTACTCGCGCGGCGCAACAAAGCCGTGATGATGATCACGGGGGACAATCTGACCGAGAGCGACACGCAATACAAGAGCATCCTGATTCGCGACGGCAAGGTGTTTTTAGACAGCGCAAAGAGCGATATCATGGCGATGTATCCCGATATGACGCTGCGCATCTTCTCTCCAAAGCAGGTCAACGCATCTGATTTGCTCATGGACGGCGTGCGCGAGGCGTTTTCATTTGGGCCGACGATGATTCGCGACGGCCAGTTTACAACTGAAAACATCGATCACACGTCGCGCATCGGCAACGAGACAAATCCGCGCACCGGCATCGGCATGATCGAACAAGGCCACTTTGTCGCAATCGTCGTGGACGGGCGGCAAAAGGATTATAGCTACGGCATGCTCCTCTCCGCGTTCGGTCAGCTCTTCGTCAAGGAAGGGTGTGTCGAGGCGTATAACCTCGACGGCGGCGTCTCCGCCTGCATGCTCTTCATGGGCGAGCAGCTCAACCGTCATGGCAACAAACGCGTCGGCACCGTCGAGGACACCTATCAGCGTAGAATACCGGACGGGCTCGTCTGGGGCTACTCGGACACGGTGCCGAGTGAAGACGACCCGATCTATCACCGCGGCGAAGGTTAATCTTTCCAAACAATAGAACGGCTTGCAGCAACATGCGAGCCGTTTTTGCTTGTTCCGCTGTAGAGAAAAAGCGGGCAAGCAGGGAACGGGCTCGGTTGCCGGAGTTGGTGTGGGTGTTGGCGAAGGGGTCGCTTCGCTGTCATTTTGCGGAGATTTTCACCTCCATCTTGCGTAGGAAGGCGCAGAGGGCGTATAATATGTCTGTAACAAATGGGCGAGCATAGTTGCCGGGGTCGCAACTCTCAGCGCTTGGCAAATACGGCTAAGATAGCAGTAGATTCAAGAGCGATGCGCGCATTTGCTTGCGCTTTACCATCGGTTTGCAGCATAGTAGAGATGGAAACGGACAGGCTCTCTTTCCAGCTTGCAGCTACGGCGGGAAAACCATGATAGAAGGAAGTTTGCGATGGTATTTGAAAACGCAATGGTGCTCGGCCCCGATTTCCGCTTTCACAAAGGCGGCTTCTCGGTGGAAAACGGCCACTTTTCGCGCGTGCTCGCCGTCAATAGCGGCGAGGGGATCGACCTTGGCGGCGCATATGTCGTGCCTGGGTTTATCGACGTGCATAACCACGGCAACTCCGGCAAGGATTTTTCGGACGGTGATGATGCGGGACTAAGAACCATTGCGCGGTATCTCGCAAAAAACGGAATCACCTCCTTTGCGCCCGCCTCCTTGACGCTACCGGAGGAGCATCTGCGTGTGGCTTATGAATCAGCTGCACGCTTCGCAGAAGAAGCGCCCGCGGGCTGCGCCGTGCTGCGCGGGATTCACATGGAAGGCCCGTTTTTCTCGGACAAGAAGAAGGGCGCGCAAAATGGCGCATATTTGCAAAACCCGGACGATCAGATGTTCCTGCGGCTCAACGCAGCGGCGCGGGGTTTGATCAAGATTGCGGATGTCGCACCGGAACTGCCGGGCGCCATCGAATACATTGAGAACGTCAGCAAGATCTGCAGGGTCTCGATTGCACATACGGACGCGAACTATGAGCAGGCTAAAGCTGCGATTCAGGCGGGAGCGAGTTACGTCACACATCTTTATAATGCCATGCCACCCTTTCTTCACCGTGCGCCCGGCGTGGTCGGCGCAGCGGCGGAGTCTCCGTCTGTGCTGGCCGAGCTGATTTGCGACGGGGAGCACGTGCACGAGAGCGTCGTTCGAGCAACGCTCGCCATGTTTGGCGCGGATCGTTTATGCCTCGTGAGCGATGCGCTCTCCTGCTGCGGCATGCCGTGCGGCGAATACATGCTCGGCGGGCAGAAGATCGTGCTCGACGGCACGGTGGCGCGGCTTGCGGACGCGCCGGATACGCTGGCTGGCTCGGCGAACAACCTCTTTGGCATCTTCCGCCTTGCGCTGTCCTTCGGCATCCCTGCTGAGGACGCGGTGCGCATGGCGAGCGAAACGCCGGCCCGCGCGCTGGAGGTGGAGGGCGAGGTCGGCTCCATCGACAACGGCAAGCGCGCGGACTTCCTCGTGCTCAACGCGGACTACTCGCTCAACCGCGTCTTTCTTGCGGGCAGCGAAATCGTGAAGAACTGAGCTGAAGGATAGGGCCGACCGCTAGCGCGACAACCGCATTGCCCGGCGCACCGTTCGTCTGGAACAAGCAGACATTCTCATTGCGCTGTGCGCAAACGCGATCTGACGTATCCCGACATCACAGCAGTTGATTTTTTATAATACTGGAAGCAACGAGTAAGGAATAACCAACATGAACATCATCGTAACTAAGAATTTCGAGCAGACATGTGAACGCGCGGCATGTATGATCGCAGACGTGATCCGCCAAAAGCCGGACGCGCGATTGGGCCTCGCCACAGGCAGCACCGCGCAAGGCGTTTACCCCCATCTCGTGAAAGCGAACAGGGTGGGCAAGCTCAATTTTTCGCGCGTGAGCACCATCAACCTCGACGAATACGTGGGCCTCGCGCCGGATCATCCGCAGAGTTACCGCCGCTTTATGGACGAAAACCTCTTTGACCAAGTCAATATCGACAAAAGCAACACGATGGTCGCCAAGGGCACGGGGGATATCGAAGAAAACGTGCGCGCGTTTCGCGAGGCGCTTGCCGAAAAGCCCATTGACGTGCAGCTGCTGGGTATCGGCGTGGATGGCCACGTGGGCTTCAACGAGCCGGGCGAGGTGCTCTACGACGGCGCGCATGTCGCGGAGCTGGACGAGAGCACCATCGACGCGAACGCACGCTTTTTTGCCACGCGAGACGGGGTGCCCACCAGAGCCCTCTCTATGGGCATGGGCGACATCCTCCGCGCAAAAAAGCTGATTCTGCTCGCGACGGGCGAGAGCAAGGCTGCTGCGATGAAGGGACTGCTGCTCAACGAGGAGCTGGACGTGCAAAACCCCGCGACACTGGTCAAGATGCATCCCGACGTGACGGTGATCATCGACCGCGCGCTGGCGGAGGATATCGGGTATTGCGGGTAACACGCAACGCTATTTTCGAATAAAGAGAAAAATCGGGCAACACAACAACAACCCTGCGACGCAAGCCGCAGGGCTGTTTTCTGATGCGTTTGTTTACATCGACCAGATCTTGGGGCTGGAGGCGGAGACGGCGAGCGCGCCCGCCTGAAGCGCTGCGATGACGTCCTCTTTTTCGTGAATGAACCCGCCTGCGATGATGGGAGCGGTGATGCGGTCTTTCAGCTGCGCAATCACCTTTGGCAATAGCCCCGGCAAAATCTCTACAAAGTCGGGCTTGCTCTGCGAAATCTGCTGCTCGAAGCTATTGAGCGAGCGGGAATCGAGCATAAACCCGCGCTGCACCGCCGCGAGCCCCAGCTGCTTGGCCCGCTTGATGAGCGCACCGCGCGTGCTGATGATGCCCTCGGCTCCGGTCACTCTCTGAATCGCGTCCACGGCGATCTCCTTGCTGGAAAACCCCTCGATGAGATCGAGATGGATCACGCAGAGCTTGCCGCTCTCGTGTACGCGGCGGGTGAGATCGCCGATGTCGAGCAGATTCCCCATGAGCAGGAAGACCACGCGGCAGTCGGAATCAAGCGCGAGGAGTAGCTCCTCCTCGTTGCCGACTGCCGCGATGACCGGGTTATTTTGAAGCTGCTCAAGCAGCTGCTGTGCGCCATGTTCCAAAGCAAAAGACCTGCCTTTCCATTTGATATAAGCATAGTGAACTTCGCCAAAAAGCGCAAGCAAACTACGGAAAAATCGCAGTAAAATCTAAAATGAAGTTTGACAGGCAGTGATATTCGGGATATGATAAACATGTACAAATGTTCCACTGAGATTTGGAGTTTGGAGCGGCGCACGAGTTGTTTGCGTATGCTCCTTTTTTCATGCCCGCGCGAAGAGATGAGCAAGCAAAGCAGCAGAACAGGACTACCTTTGGCGCGATATCTTTTTCTACGATTCACAAAAAATAATCACACAGGAGGAGAATGACTTATGGCAGAGACCAGACCGTATATCCCTTGGGACATGATTCAAGGCTTTATGATCGACACATTTGTGGCCTACGGCATACCGCTGGAGGACGCGAAAATCTGCACGGACGTACTGCTGGAAAGCGACCGCCGCGGCATCGAAAGCCACGGCTGCAACCGCTTTAAACCCATCTATCTCGACCGCATCGAGCAGGGTATTCTCTATCCCGTCACCGAATACGAAGTCGTGAGAGAGACGCCGACCACGCTCGTGGTGGACGCGCACGACGGCATGGGCATGGTCGCAAGCTACAAGGCGATGAAGACCATCATCGAGAAGGCGAAGAAAAACGGCATGGCAATGGCCGCCATTCGCAACAGCTCGCACTACGGCATCGCGGGCTACTGGACCAGCATGGCGGTGGGCGAAGGCATGATCGGCATCTCCGGTACCAACGCGCGTCCCAGCATCGCGCCGACCTTCGGCGTGGAAAACATGCTCGGCACCAACCCGCTCACCTTCGGTCTGCCGACGGATGAGGACTTCCCCTTTACGCTGGACTGCGCGACGAGCATCAGCCAGCGCGGCAAGATCGAATACTACGCCCGTACCGGCCAAGACACACCCGCGGGTATGGTCATCGGCCGCGACGGTAGCGCCATGACGGACAGCAAAGCAATCCTCAAAGGCCTCACCGACGGCAGCGCGGCGCTAGCTCCCTTGGGCGGCATCGGCGAAGACCTCGCGGGCTACAAAGGCTACGGCTATGCAACGGTGGTGGAGATTCTCTCCGCGGCGCTGCAGGCGGGGAGCTTTCTCAAGATGTGCATCGACCGTGACGAAAACGGCAACAAGAAACCGTATCAACTGGGGCATTTCTTCATCGTTATCGATCCCGAAGCGTTCTGCGGGCTTGAGACGTTCAAAAAGATCGCGGGGGACATCCTGCGTGAGCTGCGTGCTTCGGAAAAAACGCCGGGACAGGAGCGCATCTACACCGCGGGCGAAAAAGAGCACGACGTATGGCTGGAGCTCAAGGACAAAGGTGTTCCCGTCGGCGAAGCGGTGCAAAAGGAGTTCATGTCCATCCGCGATAAAAAGAATCTCCCGTATAAATTCCCGTTTGAGCAGTAACGCGTTGATCAGCGAAGCAATAAGGAGAGAATAACAATGGATTACGCAAAAGAGTCCCTCCGCCTGCACAAGGAATGGAAGGGCAAAATCGAAGTTAAGGCCACTGTACCGGTCGCCACGCGCGAAGACCTCTCTCTGGCGTATACGCCGGGTGTGGCGCAGCCGTGCCTCGAGATCGAGAAAGACGTCAACCTCAGCTATGAACTCACCCGCCGCTGGAATCTCTGCGCCGTGGTGACGGACGGCACCGCCGTGCTGGGCCTCGGCGACATCGGCCCGGAGGCGGGCATGCCGGTCATGGAGGGCAAGTGCGTGCTCTTCAAGGCCTTTGGCGACGTGGATGCCTTCCCGCTCTGCGTCAAGAGCAAGGAGGTGGACGACATCGTCAACGTGGTCTATCTCATCAGCGGCAGCTTCGGCGGCATCAATCTCGAAGTCATCTCCGCCCCGCGTTGCTTTGAGATCGAGCGCAAACTCAAGGAAAAGTGCGATATCCCGATCTTTCATGACGACCAGCATGGCACCGCCGTGGTTACCCTCGCGGGGCTCATCAATGCCCTCAAGGTGGTCGGCAAGAAGAAGGAAGACATCAAGATCGTCATCAACGGCGCGGGAGCTGCTGCCATCAGCGTGACCAAGCTCCTGCTTTCGGACGGCTTTACAGATGTGACTCTGTGCGACCGCGCGGGCATCATCTGCGAAGGCCGCAAAGAGGGCATGAACTGGATCAAGGAGGAGATGGCGCTCATCACCAACCGCGAAAAACGGCAGGGTTCGCTTGCCGATGCGATGCAGGGCGCGGATGTGTTCATTGGCGTTTCCGCACCCAAGATGGTCAGCGTGGACATGGTTAAGCGCATGGCAAAGGATCCGATCGTATTTGCCTGCGCAAACCCCACGCCGGAGATCTTCCCGGATGAGGCGAGAGAGGGCGGAGCCGCCGTCATCGCGACCGGCAGAAGCGACTTCCCCAACCAGATCAACAATGTGCTGGCGTTCCCGGGCATCTTCCGCGGTACGTTTGACGTGCGCGCGAGCGACATCAACGACGAGATGAAGATCGCGGCTGCCTACGCGCTCGCGGGGTTGATTTCGGATGCGGAGTGCACGGCGGACTACATCATCCCCAAGGCATTTGACCCGCGTGTGGGCAAGGCGGTTGCGGCAGCGGTTGCTGAAGCTGCCAGAAAGAGCGGAGTCGCGCGCATCTAAGCGCAAATCGCGAAACACAAATGAGGCGACGGCTGTAAGCTTTGGCGGACGGTTGTCGCCTTCTTTCGCGGCGCTCAGCAACGGTAAAAAAGAATTCGGCGCGAAAGATGACAAACGCCGGAATAACCGATATAATTCAGACTAGCATTCAAAAAAACAAACACAATAAACCAATCTATTTATTTTCTCCAAACGCTGATCAAGAGAAGGGCGGGTTACCGTGCAACAGGGCGAAAAAAAACGCATCACCCTGGAAAAAATCCTGCGGCATTTCGGCTTTCCGCTGTTTGCGGCAGTCGTGCTTCTGGTCACGTTTTTCATCACGCAAGGGCAGATGGCAAAAGAACTGCGCAAAGGCACCTATCAAATCCTCTGGGATGCGACGCGACAGCAATGTATCTCGCTGGAGCAGTATATTGGCCTTCTCGCTACGCGCGTGCAGCTCATCGCGCACTACGACGCGGATACCGGACCCAATACGCTGGTTGAGTCGCTGCGCACCGAGCTGCGGCAAAGCGCGGCGGATGTGGAGATCGGCTTTGCAAACACGATGGGTGACTTGCTCTACAGCGACCAGCTGCATCAGAACGTCAGCGACCTAGACTGGTTCTTGCGAAGCCTTAACGGAGAGACCGTCGTGACCATATGCACGCAAAACAAAGACGACGGGCTGGCCGATGTGCTCGTTTCCGCCCATGTAAACCCGCATTCCGGCGCGAACGGCGTGCTGTTTGCAACGCTGAGCAACCGAAATTTCGCAGCCCAGCTGCATACGCTCGCCTATGAGGGAAGAGCGCACTCCTTTGTTTGCGATGCCAAAGGCACCGTGCTATTTGTGGAACGGGGCGGAAGCATCATCAAGCCCGGCGACCAGATTCAGGCGCTGATCAACGATCAGGCGCTCAACAAAGGCGTTACCGTGGATGACCTGAAAACGATCTTGCAGCAAGACCAGATCGTCACGTTTCGTTTCAGCGCTGCAGGCAAGGGCTATTACGCTGTTTGTGAGAGCTTGCCTGAATACGGCTGGTTTGTTTTCTCCGTTGCTTCAAGCGATGTGGCGGATACGATTGCGCGGCAGGTCAGCATGCAGCAGATGGGCATGCTGCTCATCATTCTGCTCGTTGGCGTCGCGATGGCGGCGCAGGCATATGAGCACGAGCGCGTCGCGGTGGAGAAGCTGTTGGCGGACAAAGAATTGCTGCAGCAAAGCGCGCAGCGGTATCAGTTGATCACGCGGCTTTCCAATGAGGTGCTGTTCCAAATACGGCTGGACACAGGCGAGATTTCGTTTAACGATAGCTTTGAGGCCATGTTCGGGTTTCAGCCGCCCGCTTGTACGGTAGACGACCTGGAGAGTTGCACCAGTCTCTTTTATGAGCTGGATTGGCAGGTGTTTACGTGTCTCATCAACCAGCTGCGCGCCGGAGAAGCGGAGGCGCGCGAGGAGCTCCGCATGGTCAACTCCCGTAACGTCGTGCGCTGGAAGCGCGCGGAGATCTTCTCCGTTTACGACCAGAGCGGGCATGCGGTGCAGCTCGTGGGTAAAATTGTGGATATCCATCGGCAGAAGCAGTCGCTGCAGCGGCTGATTCGCCAGGCGGACAGCGAGCCGCTGACGGGCCTTCTCAACCGCGGCGCGATGGAACGAAACGTCAAAGGCTTTCTTCAGGGCGAGGGCCTTGGCGGAAGGCACGCGCTACTGATGATGGATTTTGACAATTTCAAGTCCGTCAACGATACCCTCGGCCACGCGAAGGGAGATACGCTGCTCGTCTCGTTTGCGGTGGCGATGCGGCGGCTCTTCCGCGCGGGCGATTATCTATCCCGCATTGGCGGAGATGAGTATATGGTGTTTATCAAAAACATCGGCGAAGACGGCGTGGCGCTGGACAAGACGGAGGCGCTGCGGGAAGAGATGGTCGTTCTCAGCAGAAAGATCAAAATTCCTGTGTCGGTCAGCGTCGGCATCGCCGTGTATGACCGCGACGGGGAAACGTTTGAAAAACTCTATCATGCCGCGGACGAGGCGCTCTATCAGGTAAAGCGAGGCGGGAAGAACGCGGTCTGCTTCTTCTCTGTACCGCAGGATGTTCCGCAGAACGGGGTGGGAACGCTGCCGGATGAAGGCGACGAGATTTGCGACATCGACGGGATGTGCACCAACAAAGAAGGACAGGCGGAGCTGGCAAAACAGCAGGCGGAAAAATAAACATAACAAACGAGAACCTCCGAATATTGCTCGGAGGTTCTTTATTATGCGCTTGAATTCTAAACGTCAAGGTACAGGGCGTAGCCCTGAAAAACACCTTTACTCCATCGACTTAAACCCTTCCCCATGCACCTCCGTTGCGTCGGTAACGAAGATGAACGCCTGCCTGTCGATCTGCTTGATTGCCTTGAGCGTCTGCGCGAACGAACTGCGCCGCACGACCAGCA
>JAUYTF010000009.1 GCA_030695285.1 Eubacteriales bacterium
TTGCCCAGCAGTTTTTGCAGGTGTCCTTGGTGCAGACGTTGCAGCCGAGGAACGCCTCCTGCAGGTCGCTTCTGAGCACGGGATTGTCCAGTGTGCCGAGCTTGTAATCCTGCATGCCCACAAACTGGTGGCAGGGATAGATGTCCCCTTCCGGCGTGACGGCGACGTATTCCGTGCCCGCGCCGCAGCCGTTGATGCGCTTTCTCAGGCACGGCCCGCCGTCGGGATCAAACATAAAGTGGAAGAAGTTAAACCAAGTATCAGAGCTTCTTCGCGCCTCGATATAGTACGCCGCTAGCGCATCATATTCCTGATCGATGCGGGCAATGTGCTCCGGCAGCAAGCTATATGGGCTCTCGTCCGGCAGCACGACGGGCTCGATTGAAATCTGGTCAAAGCCGTAGCTTGTCAGCGCTTTCACGTCCTCCAGAAAATCGAGGTTTTCGCGCGTAAATGTGCCGCGGATATAGTATTCCTTGTCTCCGCGTCCGGCGACGAGCTTCTTTGCGTTGTTCAGGATGATGTCAAATGAGCCTTTGCCGTTGACGGTGGGCCGGAGCGCGTCGTGAATCTCCTTGCGCCCGTCGAGGCTGATGACCACGTTGTGCATCTCGCAGTTGATGAAGTCGATCTTCTCGTCGTCAAGCGCCACGCAGTTGGTGGTGATCGTAAAATGAATGATCTTGTTGAATTTTTGTTCCAGTTCTCGCCCGTAGGCAACGAGCTGCTTGCAGAGTGTCCAATTCATCAGCGGTTCGCCGCCGAAAAGATCGACCTCTAGATGCTGGCGCGTGTCGCTGCGCTCCATCAAAAGATCGAGCGCGCGCTTACCGGTTTCGAGCGGCATGAGCAGGCGCTCGCCGTGAAAGTCTCCCGTCGCGGCAAAGCAATAGCGGCAACGCAGATTGCAGTCGTGCGCCACATGCAGGCACATGGATTTGATCGCGCTTCCACCCAGAATCTCCGGCGCGATGGGAGTTTCGGTTTCAAATGCGCCGCTCGTCTTGAGCTCATCCAGATCCTGGAGCACTTCGGTGACGGTCTGCGCATCCACTACGGCGGCATACGGGTCCTCCCCGCGCTCGATCGCCTGCACGATTGCATAGGCCACATCGTCCAGCTTGTGAATGGCGCCGCTCTCTACATCCAGCAGAATATTATGATGATCAAATCGAAACGAATGGATCAAATGGGTTCTCCTTTGGGGAAAATTGCATTTTCGGCTTGCGCGAAAAGAGCAGCAAAATACGCAGGCTTATAAAGACAAAAAAAGACCGGAAGAGGCCTTTCTTTGCGGATCGGCTGATCAAAGATAGCCTGATTTATTTTTCTTCTTTGGCGCATTTCTGGTTGGCAACCGTGCAGGACGTTTTGCATGCCGACTGGCAGCTCGCCTGGCACTCACCGCAAGCGGTGTCTTTGCCCACCTTGATGCAGGGTTTCTGAATGGTCTGCATATGCTTCATGATTATTATCCTCCGAAACTTGTTCTCTCGTTCTGTTTTTGTTGAAACGAAAACTCTCTTTGGCGATTATACACGATTTGCGCTTACAGCGCAAGCGCGGCGGTGTCGCGCGCAATGGTCATCTCCTCGTCCGTCGGGATCACATAGACATGCACTTTGCTCGTGGGTTTTGTGAGCTCAAGATCCGTCGCGCGCGCGCAGGAAAGGTTAAACTCCCAGTCCATATCCATGCCGAGATACTCCAACCCCTGCAGGATCATCTCGCGGATAAAGCAGTCATTTTCCGCTACGCCCGCTGTCATGACGATGGCATCCACGCCGCCGAGTGTCGCAGCATACGCGCCGATGAACTGGCGCACCTTATAGCAGAACATCTTGCGGGCCAATGCCGCGCGTTCATTGCCCTGCTCGGTGGCAACAGCCAGATCGCGAAAATCGCTGCTCACGCCGGAGACGCCAAGCACGCCGCTCTTCTTATTCATATAAGTATCGATCTCATGGGCGCTCATGCCGGTTCTGCCCATGAGATACGGTATGATCGCGGGATCGATGCTTCCGCAGCGCGTACCCATCGGCACGCCTTCCAGTGGCGTGAGACCCATCGAAGTATCCACGCATTTTCCGCCCTTGACCGCAGACAAGCTAGAGCCGTTGCCGAGATGACATGTGATAATGCGCGTATCCTCTTTTTTCATGCCGAGGGCGACAAGTTTTTTGACCGCCTGGCCGGAGACATAACGGTGCGAAGTGCCGTGGAACCCGTAACGCCGGATCTTGTGCTCGGTATACGCTTCATAAGGGAGCGCGTACATATACGCTTCGCTTGGCATGGTCTGTCCCCAAGCGGTGTCGAACACCGCGACCATCGGCACCCCGGGCATAGCCGCCATACAGCCGCGAATGCCCATGAGGTTTGCGGGATTATGCAGAGGTCCCAGCGGGATGCATTCCTCGATTGCTTCGAGCACCTGATCGTCGATCAGAACAGGAGCCGAGTATTTCTCGCCGCCATGGAGCACGCGGTGTCCCACCGCACGGATGCTGCTCATATCCGGAATAACGCCTATTTTTGCGTCTGTCAGTACATCGAGAACGATCTTGATCGCGTCCTTATGCGTCTTCATGGGGCTTTCTTTTTCATACGATGCGCCGTTTGCTGGCTTATAACTCAAAACCGACTTTGCGATGCCGATTCGCTCGCAAATGCCCTTTGCGATGATCTGCTCTTTGTCGATGTCGATGAGCTGATACTTCAGCGAAGAGCTTCCTGCGTTGATCACGAGAATGTTGGTCATGTTGGTCGGTTCTCCTTACAAATTCTGCGCCTGAACGGCGGTGATTGCGACGACGGATACGATGTCCTCTACGCTGCATCCGCGCGAGAGGTCGTTGATGGGAGAGCGAAATCCCTGGCAGATGGGGCCAATGGCCTCTGCTCCCGCAAGGCGCTGCACCAGCTTATAGCCGATATTGCCCGCCTGCAGATCGGGAAAGATCATAACGTTTGCCTTGCCCGCAACCGGGCTGCCGGGACACTTGAGCTGGCCGACTTTCGGCACCAGAGCCGCATCCGCCTGCAGCTCGCCGTCCACGTTTAGCTCAGGCGCGCGCTCTTTGACGATGCGCGTAGCCTCGACGACTTTGTCGACAAGCTCATGCTTGGCGCTGCCTTTGGTGGAAAAGGAGAGCATCGCAACCCGCGGCTCCATGCCGCAAAGGCACTTTGCCGTCTGCGCGGATGAGATCGCGATTGCCGCGAGCTGCTCCGCCGTGGGGTTCGGGTTGACCGCACAGTCGCCAAACACCATCATGCCATCGTCGCCATACGCTTTGTTCGCCAGCTCCATGATAAAGCAGCTGGACACGACCGAGACGCCCTTTGCCATCTTGATGATCTGCAGGCCCGGACGCAGCGTTTCGCCAGTGGTGCTGATCGCGCCCGCGACCATACCATCCCCGCGGCTTTTTTGAATCATCATCGCGGCGAAGAACTTGGTGTCCTTCATCATCTTCTGGGCGCCTTCCGGCGTCATGCCTTTTTCTTTGCGCATGTCGTAATATTCCGTAACGTAAGCGGAAAAATCCGGGTCTTTCTCCGGGTCGACAAGAGAAACGCCGTCGAGCGAAACGTTGAATTTCTCGGCCGTAGCCCGAATTTCATCCGTATTCCCGAGCAGCGTTACTTCGGCGATACCTTCTGCTTTAATCAAAGCTACCGCTTGTACGGTACGTTCTTCCGAGCCTTCCGGCAGGAGAATATGCTTCTTGTGCATCTTGGCTTTAACCTTGATCGTATCCATCAAAGCCATGTTTGTATCCGCGCCTCCATCTATCATTGTTCATGAAAAGTCAAACAGATGTCGAATCGAACATTTTTTTGTTCGTTTCTTTCATTTTTCTTACATTTTAACTCAACCGATAGAGTATACCACAATCGTATCCAAAATGGTATACTTGTCATACGAAAAATTCAGTAATTTTGCGGAGAAATGCATCATGCGCATCGTGGGGATTATCGCGGAGTACAATCCGCTGCATAACGGGCATATCTACCATCTGGAGCGCGCAAAAGCGCTTTCGGAGGCGGAATACTGTATTGTTGTGCTCTCCGGTAACTTTGTGCAACGCGGAGAAGCCGCCTGTACGGATAAGTTTTCCCGCACGACGTGGGCGCTGCGCGCGGGGGCGGATCTCGTGCTCGAGATGCCAAGCATGTATGCAGTAGCCCCCGCCGAACGGTTTGCCGCAGGCGGTGTGCGCACGCTACACGCAACAGGCGTGGTCACCGATCTTGCCTTTGGATGCGAAGCGCCGGATCTTCGTACGCTCTATCAGATTTCAGATATCATCACAACAGAGCCGCCCGCGCTGCAGGAGGCAATTAAGAAGCATCTTGCGCTTGGAAAGAGCTACCCGCGCGCGCGATTTGACGCGCTGTTTGAATACGGTGTGCCAAAGACTATGCTTGCCGCCATCGCGCAACCGAACAATATCCTCGCGGTGGAGTATCTGGGCGCGATCCGTCGGTACGCAAGCAGCATTGAGCCGCTGCCCATCGAGCGCATCGGAACAGGCTATCACAGCGAGGAGATCGTCGGCGAGTTTGCCAGTGCAACGGCGATTCGAAAGGCGATCGTCGAAGGGCGGCACGAGATTTTATCGACCATGCCAAACTTCGTCGGCGGACCGCTGCTCTATGACGACCAGTTCATCATCCCACAGGAAGCGTTCAACGACGTGATGCTTTATGCGATCCGCCGCATGTCCACCGGTGAACTTGCGGCTCTGCCCGATGTCGGCGAGGGCTTTGAGAACGTGCTCTACCGTTCTGTGCGGGAGGCGCGCTCGCTCACCGAATTTTACGAGAAGATCAAGTCCAAGCGATATACGCTCGCGCGGTGCAAGCGCATCACCGTCAGCGCGCTGCTTGGCATCACGGCGGAGCAGGTGCGAAGGATGGTGCAAAGCCGCGAGGGAAGTTACCTCAAGGTGCTGGGATTTCGCAAGCGGGCGCGCTCGCTCATCAGCGAAATTGCAAAGCGTAAAACCGCGTCGATGATCTTGCGCAACAGCGACCTGGAAGACTGCCCCGCCATTGTGCGGCAAAACGTGGAGACCGACATGCTCAGCACCGATATCCTCAGCTATGTCACCGTGCAGGAGGTCAAGCGTGACCTCAGCGGCGCGGTGATCCTATAAAACGACTGCACCAAATACTATCATACAGAAGATGTTAGAAACTAACACAGGCGCGTCGATTCTTATCGTACACGCCTGTTTTCTATGCAATTTATAACATGATTCATACATTTTTGGAGGATGAAAGGTAAGATGCGCCGATCGTTCGATCCGTCAGGATCGGATGAGCCTTTCAATTGCAGGCAGTGCTTCCCGCGCCGAGCGTCTGCCCTCCTCGATGGTCGCATCCGCCTTGTCAATCTGAAACCGCCCCTGTACAAACAGCACTTCGGGCGAGAGCATGATGTCCGCTTCTTCCCTGCGGTACTTGGTGAGCTCCCATTGCATGATCGAGATGGTGTGGTTCATCAGCGCATAAGCGCTCATGTCGGAAACATCCTTCGCATCCCCGTGATAGCCCACGTCCACGCCGATGACCACGTCCATACCGTGATCGCGCAGGGTTTTGCAGGGCACGCGCTCCAGCACACCGCCGTCGATATACGTCTTTTTATTGAGCTTGGCCGGCTCGAAGAACGCGGGGATCGACATGCTCGCGCGGATGCTCTCGTG
>JAUYTF010000018.1 GCA_030695285.1 Eubacteriales bacterium
AGATCGAAGCCTATGGCATCGAGCCGTTTATCAAGGAATGCAAAAAGTCGGTCTGGAAATATAAGGCCGACTGGGAAAACATGTCCGACCGCGTCGGGTTCTGGGCGGATATGGAAGACCCGTATATCACCTATGACAACAACTATATCGAGAGCATCTGGTGGGCGCTCAAGACGATCCACGACAAGGGGCTTCTCTACAAAGGCCACAAGATCGTGCCGTATTGCCCGCGCTGCGGCACTGCATTGTCTAGCCACGAGGTTGCGCAGGGCTATAAGGACGTAAAGGACACCTCCGCCATCGCGAAGTTCTTCCTCAAAGACGATCCTTCCGTCGCGATCCTCGCCTGGACGACCACGCCATGGACGCTGCCGAGCAACGTCGCCCTCTGCGTCAACGCAAAAGAGATCTATGCCACCGCGAAGAAGGACGAACAGACCTATATCCTTGCCGAAGCGCTGGTGAAAAAAGTGCTCGGCGAAACTGTCGAAATCATTTCTACCTGCAAGGGTTCCGACCTCGTCGGCACCGAGTATGTGCCGCTGTTTGCGCTGCCCGTGAGCTTTGGCAACAAGACCGGCTATCGCGTGGTGGCGGATGAGTACGTTTCGCTCGAAGACGGCACGGGTGTTGTCCACATCGCGCCCGCGTTTGGCGAAGACGACTCCCGCGTGGGCAAAAAGTGGGATCTGCCGTTTGTGCAGTTTGTCAACGCCAGCGGGCACATGGTCGGCGGCACACCCTGGGACGGCCTGTTCGTCAAGGACGCAGACAAGCCCATTCTGGACGAACTCAAGGCGACAAACAAGCTCTTTGGCGCGCAGCAGTTTGAACACAGCTATCCCTTCTGCTGGCGCTGCGACACCCCGCTGATCTATTACGCCAGAGAGAGCTGGTTTATCAAGGTGACAGCAGTCAAGGAAAAGCTCATCGCCTTCAACCGCAGTGTCAACTGGATTCCGGAGACGATCAAGGAAGGCCGCATGGGCAACTTCCTCGAAAACGTCATCGACTGGAGCGTCTCGCGTGAGCGCTACTGGGGCACGCCGCTGCCGGTCTGGATGTGCGAATGCGGGCATGTGCATGTCGTCGGCTCGCGCGAGGAGCTGCAAAAGCTCAATCCGAGCGTCTCCCCCGACATCGAGCTGCACAAGCCCTATATCGACGAGGTCACCTTCCCCTGCGAAAAGTGCGGCAAGACGATGAAGCGCGAGCCGGTGGTCATCGACTGCTGGTTTGACAGCGGGGCCATGCCCTTTGCGCAGTGGCACTATCCATTTGAAAACAAAGAAGAGTTTGAGCGGCGCTATCCCGCGCAGTTCATCAGCGAGGCCATCGACCAGACGCGCGGATGGTTTTATTCGTTGCTCGCCATCTCCACGTGCCTCTTTGACGAGGCCGCGTTCCAGAACTGCATCGTTATGGGACACGTGCAGGATATGGAAGGCCGCAAGATGAGCAAGCACCTGGGCAACGTGGTCGACCCCTGGACGGTGCTGGATGCGCAGGGCGCGGATGCGGTGCGCTGGTATTTTTACATCGGCTCCATGCCGTGGCTGCCTAGCCGCTTCTCGGCGGAGGCGGTCAGCGAGGCGCAGAGAAAGTTCATCGGCACCTTCTGGAATACCTATGCGTTCTACATCCTCTACGCGGAGATCGACAAGTTTGACCCCACGCAGTACAAGCTCGAAGACTGCCAGCTCTCCGAGATGGATCGATGGGTGCTCTCGCGGCTCAATACGCTCATCAAGACCGTGGACGGCAACCTCGACAAGCTGCGCATCACCGAAGGCGGGCGCGCGCTGCAAGCGTTCTCGGACGAGCTTTCTAACTGGTACGTCCGCCGCTGCCGCGACCGCTTCTGGGGCAGCGAAATGAGCGAGGACAAGAAGGCCGCGTATATGACGCTCTATACCGCGCTGCATACGCTTAATCTGCTCACCGCGCCGTTTTTGCCGTTTATGACGGAGGGAATCTACCAAAACATCGTGCGCAGCGTGGACAGCGCCGCGCTCGAGAGTGTGCATTTTTGCGACTATCCCACAGCGGACGAGAACCGCATCGACGCGGAGCTTGAGGCGAACATGGCGCGGGTGCTCGAGATCGTCACCCTCGGCCGCGCGGCACGCAACGACGGAACCGTAAAGACCCGCCAGCCGCTCGCGCTCATGTACATCCAGGGTGAACCCATGAACGAGCACTATGTTAAGATCGTTACCGAAGAGCTGAACGTAAAGAAAGCGGAGTTTGTCAACGACGCGTCGGGCTTTTTGAGCTATCAGGTCAAGCCGCAGCTCAAGACCTTGGGGCCGCGCTACGGCAAAATCCTGCCAAAGATCGGCGCGCACTTAAGCGAGAGCGGCATCGGCAACCTGGTCGTGCGCGCACACGCGGCGGGCAAAAACTACGAGGCGACCATTGAGGAAGTCTTCGTGGTGCTGGGTCCGGAGGACGTGCTCGTCTCCACGGGCAAGACGGACGGCTTTGTCGCCGCGACGGACAACGAGACCATCGTTGTGCTGGACACCAAGCTCACGCCGGAATTGATCGACGAAGGATTCGTCCGCGAGCTGATCAGCAAGGTGCAGACCATGCGCAAGGAGGCAGGCTTTGAGGTGAGCGACCACATCGCGCTCTCCTACGACGGCAGCGCGAAGATCGAGGAGATCTTCTCCCGATTCGGCGAGGAAATCCTAAGCGAAACGCTGGGCGAAACGCTCAACAAGGGCGCTGTAGGCTACACGAGGGACTGGGACGTGAACAAAGAGAGCGTCACCCTCGGCGTGGAGAAGAAATAATGACAGAACAACGGCGGGCGGGTAAAACCGCCCGTCTTTGTCTTTCGCGTGCTTCTAAAAGCACGGCATTTCTCGAAGAACACGGTATAAAAGCGCGCAAAAAGACCCGATTTCAAATTTCTGAAATCGGGTCTTTTGATACGGATGGAACCGTTTGTGCGGCTCAATTATGTTGTTGTTTTCTCGTTAGCCTTCCGGTTGCTCCGCCGCTGTGTCGCCTGCCGCTTCATTTAGCTTGGCTTCCGCGCCGCCTGCGCAGGTGTCACAGGGATCCCAGCGGTTTGCTGCAAATGCGTCGTCGAGCGATCCGGC
>JAUYTF010000029.1 GCA_030695285.1 Eubacteriales bacterium
CCTGCCGAGATTCGTGTGCAACACAATCCCCGTAGCATTGACGACGCGACGAAGGTTTTTTTTCGATTTTTCTGCGATGCGATGCATCACCCGCTGATCAACACACTCTTCCGAAGGGAGCTCTGCGCATACTCCCGCAAGAATTTCCTCCCGTATTCCATCCACAATTTCTCTGACAGATTCCGTTTCTATGATATGCGGCGGGGTGCTTGTGCGACCGCTGGCGGAAAGCCTGCTTAACACGACATCCACCTTTGGTATCTTTCGAAGCATTTCTTCTTGCGGCATAGGTACCCCCCGAACTCTTTCTGTCCATATAAAAACGTTCCGTAGGCTTGGGGCTTGTGTGCATAAAAGCACAGGTAAACCACCTGCAACTCGTATTGTACTAAAACATCCAGCTGGATTTTTGAAGGATGGTTTCCGCAGTTTCGGCATTTTTTTCGCTTACCAGAATCACAGGTCCCGTGCAGCCCATTCCGCTCTCGGCGTAAATACCTGCCTGCCAGAGCGAATGAACGGCATCCTCAATGTTCATCACCTCAACGCCCGGAATTTCGTGCACAACGACCTCTTTTTGCGGCTTTGCGACCGCTTCCTGCTGCGGCTCGCCATTCCGCTCGGTCAGCTTCATGAGTCCCGCGCGTTTTGCCCGCGAGAGTTCGTCGTTCACCACATCCAGATAGCGCCCCGCGATCAGCTGCGCGGCATACTCCAGTGCCCCCGTGATAACCGGTACGCCGGACGCGCGGGAGATGATCATAACAAGTTTATCAAACCCTTCGCCAAGCCCCGGACCGTAACCGTAGCCGAGCGACTCATAGCCACCACCCGTGGTAAACGAGGAAAGCATCTTTTGTAAGACGTTGCCTGTCAAAGAGTCGCAGATCATAACATCGCACACGCCGGATAACAGGTCGTTACCCCGCATGATGCATCCCCCGTCGGCACGGCCGGACTCGGCAAAGTCGATTGCATATCCGTTTTGTTTCAGCTGCTTGAGTGCCGCCTCCGCCTGTCTTGCGCCGTCCAGATTTAGAATGCCTACCGTCGGCCGCTCTACGCCGCAAGCTTTTGCCGCAGCGATACCGAGCACTGCGTTTTGCAACAGCGCGTCCACCCGCCGGATAGAGGTCGTGCCCGTAGTCGTCGCGAGAAACACTTCCCTGCCCTTGCCGGGCGTTGGTACACGACCTACGGTTGCAACGCCGATGGGAAATGGATAGTGCATCGTCACTGCGCCATCGACTTTCTTCGAGGCGAGCAACTCGTCCATGCGCGCGTGCGCTTCCTGCTCTGTTTCCGCTCGTATGCACTCCAAGCCCTCGCGGGTTTGAGTGCCGATATAGACGACGTGGATTCCTTTTTTCTGCGCGGCAAGCGCGCCCGCAAGCACGGTTTCTTCCCCGTTTTCGCTTCCGACTCCCGTGAGTGCGAGACGCGCGCGCGCTGCTGATCCGCCCCGCTCCAAGCTCTCGGCAATCTCCAAAAAGGTTCGTGCAACCAAGCTTTCCACCGAATGATTCGGCATTCGCCTCACCTCTGCTCCCGCATCATGTTTTCAGCGAACTCGCGCATCGCCTTTGCAATCATGCTCCTGATTTGTTGTTCCGAAGCTGCGCATTCTTCCTGCGCGCCAGTGTTTTTCCGTAGGACAAAGGAAACGCCGTCAAAGAGGTTCGTCATTCTGCCGAGGAAAAGACTTCCTTTGCCAATGATCATTGCTCTGCTGATTTTGCCTTGCAGTATTTCATCGCAAGCAAAACCAAGATACGGAACGCCGGACGGAATATGCCCCTGCGTCGGTGCCCAGCCTACCATTCCGTGCTTTTCGACGAACGCGCCAATTTCGTCCCGCTCAATCTCGCCGCGCTTGACTGCCAATGCAGCAATCATCTTATAATTGGACAACGGCACATCCCCCGCGCCTGCGGGTTTGGTGATGTCTGGATTCTGCATTTCGACGCTGTATTTATCGATGTCGGTAATCTTCAGCCCGCCCCTGTCCAGCGGTTCGGTAACCAGCGCAGTAATCACCGCCTGTGGCGACGAACCCGTACCTACCGTATGCCTGCCAGACAGAAAAGTGTCGATTTCGGGGTTCACGCCGTCGTTTTTACTTACAAGTACCGCAAATCCACCCAACACATCTTCGAGCAGTGGAATGCCCTTTTTCACGTGGTCTTTGCCGTTCATTCCGAGTTTGGCTGTGCAGCCGCCCGCGGTGACAACGACGTTTTGATGCGTGCCTGCCGACACTAGCGAGGCGGCCAGGATCAGCGCATGCGCCGGAGCGGCGCAAAACGCGCGTATATCGCAGCCGGTCGCGTTTGTCAGCCCCGCAGTTTCGGCTGCTGCTTTGGCAAAGTTGCCACCGCCGCGTTGGTTCATGTCGCCGCATGCTTCCTCGGAACAGTCAATCACATAACTCACCGCACTCTTGTCGATGCCTGCCCGATGGATCAGATGCAGGAGCGCGAGGACGGACGTTGCCTTGGAGACGAGGTTTTCCAGCATGACGTGCGCGGATAAGTTGATATCCACATCATGCGCACGCTTGACGAAGCCCACCAACTCGCCTAAGTGATAGAGTGGTTCTGCGTGCTCCACATGAACATAACGCTCTACAGATTCCTGTTCCACGCCGTCTTTGATTTTCGAGAGAATGTCTTCGCCGATCAGCGGGTGACTGCTCAGCCTCGGTTTGGTACACTCGACGAATGTCTTGGAAAGCCACACAAGATCGAATACATCGCACGACTGCATCAGCAGTAGAAACTCATCCTGCGGCATGATTTCTCCGAATTTTCCAAATCGAACTGCGCCTTCGGCCTTTTTATCGTACCACGGCTGATCGATCTGTGCCAGCTGCTCCGGCGTGAGATTGCCGATATACGTCTGATTTGGCAGATATTCTATCGCCTGCTGATAGTTTCTTAAATATCGGGGCATCTGCTGCAAATACTCCGACTGGGGATTTGCGGCACGCTCCGCTGTCTGCGTCGTGCCGTTGTGTACCAGCATATCCGGTGTATGCGCGAGGATGTATCCTGTCGCCTGTATCACACTGTTCATTTGCCATTTACCCGCTTTCACCCTTATGAAACAATGATGATATGAAAGGACTCCTCCCATATCATCATTTGGTCGCCTAAAACTTGCAATGCTCAGATCGGATTGCCGACATCTCTTTCTTGATGCTGTCCACATCAAGAACCATTTCCATCATGCTCACCTGATCTTCATAAACCTGCTCTGCTACTTCAGACTTCATTTCGTCTTCGCAGATATGATACGCTCTGAGTCCCAACGAGACTCCTGTCAATGGACCCGCAAAAGTGGGGTCTCCGGCGGTCACCGTTTCGGCGGCCAGTCCGGCTGCTTCGCTTTCCGCAGCGCCGAGAACGATAATTACGTTTTCTGCACCGTATTGATCGGAAAGCTCTTTTACCCTCTTTTGGTTTTCAAGATCCATTGCTCCAGCGGCTGTTCAGACAAAACATTCCGTTGACGAGAATACTACTTCTGCGCCGGCTGACCTGACGCATTCCTCGATCGCAGGTCCGGGAATACCATCTCTGTCGCCAATGACGACAACTTTGGCACCTTTCAACATATGCATAGGTCTCCTTTCTATTGTATTTATCCCCAAGAGCAACGTTCCAAAATTTTTCCATCACATGAGAACGTGCCCTGTCAGAAGATCACGCATATTTTCGAATCATTGCTTCAATGTTTTCCGGCGTTGCATCATCCTTGACCAGTTCGTCCAGCTTTTCGCCCCCTTGATAGAGCGCAATCACCGGCAAGCCAAGCACCTTCTGCCCAATCGCAAGTCTTCTAGCCTTGGTGATGTTGAGCGAAGAAAACTTAATCTTCGCACCATAGGTCTTTTCAAGCGCGTGGATAGACGGCATCAGCGCCTGGCAAGGGATGCAACCGTCAGAGTAAAAATCGACCAGGATGTGCCCTTGCGCTTGCAGCACCTCTGCCTCAAAATTATCTTTGTCCAGATCTAACATAGTGTTCTCCCTCGAATCAGTTACAGTCCTTCTAAATACCGCTCGGCTTGCGTTGCCGCAATCGCACCGTCTGCAACGGCGGTTACCACCTGGCGAAGGCTCTTCACGCGGATATCGCCTGCTGCGTAAACGCCGGGAATACTCGTTTTCATGTTGTCATCGGTCACGATATAACCGCCCATCATCTCCAGCTTATCAGCAAAGAGCGAGGACATCGGATCAAACCCGACAAAGACAAACACGCCAAAGGTGCCGTCATCCTCATCGGCAAAGAGCTCGTTGGTTTCGCCTGTTTTCACATTCTTTACGACGATAGACCCAAGTATGCCATCGCCTTTGAGTTCTTCAATCACAGTATCCCACATAAAGTGGAGCTTGTCATTGGCGAACGCTTTTTGCTGGATCGATTTCACGGCTCTGAGTTGATCCCTTCGGTGAATGATCGTCACTTTCCTGGCGAATTTTGTCAGGTAGAGCGCCTCCTCCACCGCGGCATCCCCACCGCCGACCACGAACACCTCCAGCCCTTCAAAAAACGCTGCGTCGCATGTTGCACAGTAGGATACACCCTTGCCTGTCAGTTCGCGTTCGCCGGGACAACCGATACGCTTATGCTGTAAACCGGTGCTGATGATCACGGCCTTAGCAAAGTATTTGCCGTAAACGCCTTCTATACATTTGATCTCGCCATCCAGCTCCACCCCGATTACGGTGTCTTTTACGGTGGCCACGCCGAATTTTTCCGTCTGGGCTGCCATCCTGTTGACCAGCGACGGCCCTGTTTCATGGTCGATACTGCCCGGATAATTCTCTATCTCATCCGTGATGGCAATCTGGCCGCCAGGGGCGAGCTTCTCAAGTATCAGGGTATCCATTCTAGATCTACCGGCGTACAACCCGGCGGCTAACCCCGCCGGGCCGGCGCCGAGGATGATCACGTCAAAAACCTTGTCCATTCGATCTTTGTTCCCTCTGCCGATGTTTAGTATGCTTCTCCGAAGAGTTTGCTGTGACCAGATTGATTGCCGGAGAGATAAAAATGTGTGGTGGTGTCAAATTCGATTGATTGTTCAGACGGCGGAAAATATCCACCCGATTCCTTATTCAATCGCAAGACTTCCCCGCCGACAACTCTTTCCACATCGGGCAGCCTATAATGCTTCTCGATCGAACCACCGCTGACAACCGCATTTGCTTCGGGAACGTCGTCTACTAAGAGAACGCCTTCTGTTCCGTCGATTCCACCAAACTCAAAGGTGATCGCAGAGGCGCTGATGCCGTTCTGCTCGGCGCATTGTATCGTCAGCATGCCATCGACAGCCGCATTGCCGCCGCCTTCCCATGCCATAATCAAGCCGTTTGCGCCGAGATACTTCGCCAGCTTTACGTTAAAATTGGCGCAGCGCTCCTTATGCCAATTAGAGGGATTGTGGCTGCGGCAGAACATCACGCCTCTAAAGTTGATCGTCTTTCCGTGGTTTTTGTACAGTTCCAGCAAAATCGGGTGGTTCACATGCAGATAGGTCGGTACTTTGAATGCCGGCCATACATAGTTGCCGCTGACCACACAACCATCCAACATCTCGTTGGGATGCAGCAGCGTTGGTACCAGATTGTCGATGCTTAACCCATATAAGAGTGTATTCGCGTACGGGCCCTGATTCTGGCACTGCCAAACCAATACGACATTCGGCAACTCCGGATTCACCGCATCG
The DNA here is from genome assembly GCA_030695285.1 of Eubacteriales bacterium. Lineage (GTDB taxonomy): Bacteria > Bacillota > Clostridia > Christensenellales > CAG-138 > UBA7703. Next base: position 5,738 of record JAUYTF010000029.1, read on the forward strand.
ATGCAAAAAAGGGTGGACTCATCTGGTTCCATGTCCTGCGTCAGTGACGCAAGAAAGGTGGAAATTTTGATCCCAATCAGGCGAATGTCATTGTCATACTCGATGGAGGACTTATCCTCCGCCAGGTGATACAGGATGACCAGATTGATGGTTTCGCTAAAGGGCGTAAATCCGGCGATCGGGCCCTGCATATCCATGATCGCATCGCGCGGATAGAGCAGCCCGCTGCTCGCGCTCGACGTATCCCAGGGAAGCGCGGCGCTCTCCATGACGGCTAATCCCGAGAGCAGGTTTGTCACGCCGTCTCCAACCGTAAGCGCACCGCCGAAAAAGCCGGAATACTGCTTGCCGTTTCCGCTGATTTTCACCATCGGCTGCAGGGTGTCGAGCAGGTGGATGATCCGTGCATTTTCCCCCGGCTTGACGATGTCGAAATCGACGTCTTCCACCGCTTTCATCAGGGGCT
>JAUYTF010000160.1 GCA_030695285.1 Eubacteriales bacterium
TACTACACAAAAGGAGCGTGCGCATTATGAGCAATCTCGCCCAGCTTGGCAGCGACATCGTCAAGCTCTGGAACAACTACGCGGCGGTCTATCTCCACGGCATGTGGAAGACCGTATCGCTTGCGGTTATCTGCACGCTAGTCGGCTGCCTGATCGGCTTTCTATGCGGCGTGCTGCAGACTATCCCCGTCGCAAAAAAGGACAATGCGCTCAAAAAAGGTCTGCTCGGTGCGCTGCGCTGGATCATCCGCGCCTATGTCGAGGTGTTTCGCGGTACACCGATGATCCTTCAGGCGGTGTTTGTCTATTACGGCCTGCCTTATTTTACCAACAACGCCGTGCAGTGGAAGAGCGTGTGGCTCGCCGCTTTCGTCGTCGTCGCTGTCAACACCGGTGCCTATATGGCGGAGACCGTGCGCGGCGGCATCCTTTCGGTCGATCCGGGGCAGACCGAGGGCGCAAAGGCCATCGGCATGACGCACTGGCAGACCATGTCGAGCGTGATACTGCCGCAGGCGCTAAGAAGCATCATGCCGCAGATCGGCAACAACTTCATCATCAACCTCAAGGACACCTCCGTGATGTTTATCATCGGCTACACGGACTTTTTTGCCACGCACAAGGCGGTTGTGGGCGCGACGTTCCTCTATTTCCCTTCCGCAACCATCGAGATGGCGGGGTATCTGTTCATGACGCTGGTGAGCTCCGTTCTGCTGCGCTGGCTGGAGAAACGGATGGACGGAGAAGCGAGCTACGACCTCGCCACCACGGACACGCTGGCGCATACGAGCGGCATGGTTCGCTTTTTGCAAAAGGGCACAAAACCAGTGCCGGACGAAAGGGGGCGCTGAAGCATGCGCGAGCAAATTCTGGAGGTCAGCCATCTTTCCAAGTCATTCGGCAAAAACGTCGTGCTCAGGGACATCGATTTTTCCGTAAACGCAGGGGACGTGACCAGCATCATCGGCGCGTCCGGCTCTGGCAAAAGCACGCTACTTCGCTGCATCAACCTACTGGAAGCGCCCACCGCGGGGCAGATTCTCTTTCACGGGGACGATATCACGCGGCGTGGCTATAAAGTGCCCGCCTACCGTGCGAAGGTCGGCATGGTGTTTCAAAGCTTCAACCTCTTTAACAACATGACGGTGCTGGATAACTGCATGGCGGGCCTTCGCAAGGTCATGCACCAGGACCGCATTACTGCGGAGCAGACCGCTAGGCGCTATCTCGACAAGGTCGGCATGCTGCCGTATATCCACGCCAAGCCGCGCCAGATCTCCGGCGGGCAGAAGCAGCGCGTCGCAATCGCGCGCGCGCTGGCGATGGAGCCGGAGGTGCTGCTCTTTGACGAGCCGACGTCCGCGCTTGACCCGCAGATGGTGGGCGAGGTGCTGGACGTGATGAAAACCTTGGTGAAAGAAGGACTGACCATGCTTGTTGTCACGCACGAGATGGCGTTTGCGCGGGATGTCTCAAGCCGCACCGTCTTCATGAAGGACGGCATCATCTGGGAGGAAGGCGTGCCGGAGCAAATTTTTGGTCAACCGGAAAAACCGGAGACGACTGAATTTCTCGCTCGCTTCTTCGACCGCTAAGGAGTATAGACGCACCAGAACCAAGGCCACTCGTTTTTTCGGGTGGCGTTTTATCTTGTGCAATACACTTTATCGTGAAGGGTTATTATTCAACACGGAAATCTTCCATTGACGCGTTATTCCTGAGCGCATACAATGAAGGAAACAGTAATTCTTCTCACCTAGCAACAGTTGGCTTGTTCGTGGCTTGAGCGCGATCAGAATCAGACTGCGTAGCGCAAGAGGCGGCGGACCAACGTTTTCCTCCCTATGAGAACAGAGGCGGTGAAAAATCATGAAGAAGAAACCAGCCCTCTTTTTGCTGATCATCCTGTGCGTGACGCTGATGGCGGCAGCCGGATACATATTGCTGCGCCTGCTGAACGCGCCAAAGCCGCAGCCGCCGGCGGGCGTTGAGACGATCTCCGTCGTGATGGACGATAATTACCCGCCGTTTGTCTTTCGTGATGTGCAGGGAAGGCTCCAGGGAATTCTGGTCGATCAGTGGGCGCTCTGGAGTGAGAAGACCGGCATCAAAGCCGAGATTCACGCCATGAACTGGGCAGATGCGCTGGCGGGTATGCGCTCTGGTCATTACGATGTGATCGACACCGTGTTTTTCAATGAGGAGCGCGAAACATGGCTGGATTTCTCCGCGCCGTATGTGACCATCGATGTGCCGATCTTTCACAGCAATCAAATTGGCGGCATTACGGATGCAGCGTCTTTGACCGGCTTCACAGTAGCGGCTAAAGCCGGGGATGCGTGCATACCGATTCTGCGTGAAGCGGGCGTAACGGATATTAAAGAATACGCGAGTTATGAGGCGGTGATCGACGCGGCAAAGCGCGGAGATGTGACCGTTTTTGTTGTGGATGAGCCTGCCGCGCTGTATTATCTCTATCAGAAAGGCATCATTCGCGAGTTCAGCCAAAGCCAGTCGCTCTACTCCGGCCAGTTCCACCGCGCGGCGAAAGAGGGCGATGCGCAGATGCTTGCGCTGGTGGAAAGCGGATTTTCGCGGATTTCTTCCGGGGAACGCAACAATATTGACGACAAGTGGTTCGGACGCGCGAGCACATGGATCTATATCGGATACTATCTAGAGTTTCTGCTCGTTGGCATCGCGATTGTCGGTGCAGTGATCCTCTGGGTTTCGCTTTGGAACCAGCGCCTCAGAAGAGAGGTGCGAAAGAAGACGCTGGAGCTTGTTCACGAAAAAGAACTGCTCAATATTACGCTTCAATCCATCGGCGACGGCGTGGTGGCAACGGGAATCGACGGCACGATCACGCTCTTAAACCCCACCGCGCGGCGTATGACCGGCTGGGAAGACGATGCGCTGGGGGAGAAATTTACAACCGTCCTTCAGTTGATCAACGAGGAGACGGAGCAGCCGGTGAGCTCACCGATCGAGAAAGTGCTCGAAACGGGCGAGATCGTTGGCCTTGCAAACCACACGGCGCTCGTGAATCGCCGGGGCGAAAAAACGCCGATTGCAGATGGCGCCGCGCCCATTTGCGATGCAAACGGGCAGATCTACGGCGTTGTGATGGTGTTTCGCGATGTGACGCAGGAGAAAGAGCAGCGCGAAAAGATTGAACACATCATGTCTCACGACTCCATGACGGGGCTGTACAACCGCTGGTATATGGAGGAACTGCTCAACCGTTACGATCACGAGGAGCAAGGCAGCTGTGCGCTGATCATGGGCGATCTCAACGGGCTAAAGCTCGTCAATGATGCATTCGGGCACTATGAGGGGGATCGGTTTATCCGAGAAGTTGCGGCTATTTTACTCAGCAGCAGCGGACAAAGCGATGTGGTCTGCCGCTGGGGCGGAGATGAGTTTCTTATACTCATGCCGGATGCGGGGGCAGCGGACGCCGAGCGGCTGATCGAGCGCATCCTTGCGCACTGTAAGGAAAAGAGCGACGAGACGCTGCAGCTGAGTATCGCGCTTGGGTATGCGCTCAAGAAGGAGCCGGAGGAGAAGATTCACGATGTGCTGCGCGAGGCGGAGCAGCTGACCTACCGGCGCAAGCTGATGATCGAGAAGAGTTTTCGCAGCAGCGTGATCAATGCACTGCTAGCGACGCTCGCTGCAAAAAGCGAGGAGACGGAGGAGCACGCTGAACGGCTGCAGCATTACTGCGGGCTGATCGGTAAAATTCTCGGCATCTCCAACAAAGAGCAGGATGAGATGTCGCTTTTTGCCATGCTGCACGATATCGGCAAGGTTGGCATCAACGACGCAATCTTGCGAAAACCCAGCGCGCTGTCGGACGCAGAATGGCTGGAGATGAAAAAGCATCCCGAGATCGGCTTCCGCATCGCGCAGAACAATGTCGATCTTGCGCCGATTTCGGAATATATCCTCTCGCATCATGAGCGGTGGGATGGAAGCGGCTATCCGCGCGGGCTCAGCGGGGAGGAGATCCCGGTTCCTGCGCGCATTCTCGCGGTCGTAGACGCGTTTGACGCCATGACCAACGAACGCATCTACAGCAGCCCGAAAAGCCGCGAGGCGGCCGCAGAGGAGATTCTGAGCTGCGCCGGAACGCAGTTTGACCCAATCATCGCGCGCGTGTTCGTAGAGCAGGTGCTGGGGCTGTAAACTTAGACTCATTACAACAAGAACCCCGCCATTTCGGCGGGGTCAGTCCATCGTCAAACCCCATGTTTCAAGCAAGGCATGGGGTTTGCCATATAGAGCCCCGCCATTTCGGCGGGGTTGTGCGCGTCTTCCGTTTACTCCAACTCAAAGGCACCGGTGTAGAGCTGATAGTATTTTCCGCCCTCTGTGATGAGGTGCGCGTGGCTGCCGCGCTCGATGATGCACCCGTTTTCAAGCACCATGATCACGTCGGAGTTCTGCACCGTCGAGAGCCGGTGCGCGATGACAAACACCGTCCTGCCCTTCATGAGCGCGTCCATGCCGCGCTGTACGATGGCCTCCGTGCGTGTGTCGATGGATGACGTCGCCTCGTCCAGAATCATCACAGGCGGATCGGCGACCGCGGCGCGCGCGATGGCAAGCAATTGCCGCTGCCCCTGCGATAGATTTGTGCCGTTTCCGGACAGGAGCGTAGCGTAGCCCTCCGGCAGGCGCGTGATGAAGTCGTCCGCGCCCGCAAGCTTTGCCGCGGCGATACACGCCTCATCCGTCGCATCCAGTCTGCCATAACGGATGTTTTCCAGCACGGTCCCGGTAAACAGGTTCGTGTCCTGCAACACCATGCCGATGGCGCGCCGGAGGTCGGATTTTCGAATCTTGTTGATGTTGATGCCGTCATAGCGTATTTTTCCGTCCGCAATGTCGTAAAAACGATTCAGCAAATTGGTGATCGTGGTCTTGCCGGCTCCCGTTGCGCCGACAAACGCGACCTTCTGTCCCGGCTCGGCAAACAGCGTGACTTCGTGCAGCACGGCCTTCTTAGGATCATAGCCGAAGTCCACGCTCTGCAAACGCACATCGCCGGAGAGGCGCGTGTAGTGCGCCGTCCCGTCCGCTTGCGGCTGCTTCCAGGCCCAGATGCCCGTTCGATGTTCGCTCTCGGTGAGTACGCCGTCCTGTTCGGCGACGTTTACAAGCGTCACGGTGCCGTTATCCTCCTCCTGCTTCTCGTCGAGCAGAGCAAATATGCGACTTGCCCCCGCGAGGCCCATGATCACCGCGTTGAGCTGCTGAGACACCTGGTTGATGTTGCCGGAGAACTGCCGCGTCATATTTAGAAACGGCACCACGATGCTAATGCTCAGCGCGAGGCCGGAAATGCTCAGATTCGGGGCCTTGCTCAACAGCAGCGCGCCGCCTACCATCGCGACTAGGACGTAGATGAGGTTGCCGATGTTCATGATGACGGGAGGCAGAACATTGGCAAAGGTATTCGCCTGCTCGGAGTCGTGAAAGAGCGCGTCGTTGACCTCATCAAATCCTTTTTTTGCTTCGCTTTCGTGGCAAAATACCTTAATAACCTTTTGCCCCGCCATCATCTCTTCCACGAGTCCCTCGGTTCTGCCGATTGCTTTCTGCTGACGCATGAAAAATTTTGCGGAGTTACCGCCGATCTTTTTGACGACCAGCAGCATAAAAGACACGCCAAAGAGCACCACCAGCGCCATCCAGACGCTGTAGTAGAGCATGATAGAGAACAGCGTGAACACCATGATACCCGAACCAAGCAGCTGCGGCAGACTCTGGGAGATAAGCTGGCGCAGCGTGTCAACATCGTTGGTGTAGTGGCTCATGATGTCGCCGTGCGCATGCGCGTCAAAATACTGCACGGGCAAGCTCTGCATGTGCCCAAAGAGGTTTTCGCGCATCTTCTTGAGTGCGCCTTGCGAGAGAATCGCCATTGCGCGCGTGTAAACGAAGGAGGATATGAGCGAGACGGCATACAAAATCGCAAGCAGCAAGGCCAGCCGTAGCACCTGCGGGCCGATCACGCCCCAGCCCGCGCCCGCGTTCTGCTCTAACACTGCGATGATGTTCTGCATGAAGACTGCGGGCATGGCAGATACCGCGGCAGAAAAAATGATGCAGAGTATCACGAGCGGCAGGGCGACGGGGTAGAACGAGAGCAGCATGAAAAACAAGCGCCGGAGCGCGCCTTTTTGATAGAGTTGTTTCGGCTTCATTCTCGTTCACCTGCCTTGTTTTGGGACTCGTATATTTCGCGGTATGCTGCTTCTGTTTCGAGGAGCTGCTCGTGCGTGCCAATGGCGGTAATGCCGCCCTTGTCCATGAGCACGATGCGGTCGGCGTCCATCACGGAGGCGACGCGCTGCGCGATGATGATCTTCGTAGTCTCGGGCAAATATTCCTTCAGCGCTTTGCGAATCTTTGCATCGGTGTTCGTATCCACCGCGCTTGTGGAGTCGTCGAGAATCAGTACGCGCGGTTGTTTCAGCAGCGCGCGGGCGATGCAGAGCCGCTGCTTCTGCCCGCCGGAGACGTTGGTGCCGCCCTGTTCGATCCGGGTTTCGTAACCCAGAGGAAAAGAACGGATAAACCCGTCCGCCTGCGCAAACACGCAGGCCTGCTGCAGCTCGGCGTCGTTTGCCTGCGGGTTTCCCCAGCGCAGATTTTCCGTGACGGTGCCCGAGAAGAGCAAGTTGTTTTGCAGCACGACGGACACCTCGCTGCGCAGCGAAGTCAGGTCATACTCCTTCACGTTTCGCCCGCCAACGCGCACAACGCCCTCGCTCGCGTCATAGAGCCTCGGAATCAGCTGCACCAGGGATGTTTTGGAAGAACCCGTCGTGCCAAGAATGCCGATGGTCTCGCCGGAGCGGATGTGCAGGTCGATATTCGACAGCACCATGTGCTCCGCCTTTTCCGAATAGCGGAAGCTGACGCGGTCAAAGTCGATCGAACCGTCGGCTACTCGAAACAGCGGCTGCGCTGGGTTGGCCAGCGAGCTCGTTTCCGTAAGCACCTCTACGATGCGGCGGCTGGACTCGTCCGCGATGGTGACCATGACGAATACCATCGAGAGCATCATCAGGCTCATGAGCGTTTGAAAGCTATAGATCATCAGGGAAGAGAGCTGGCCTACGTTAAAGTTCAGCCCACCCGTTGTCGCGATGGTATAAGCGCCGAATGTGAGGATAAACACCATATTGATATACAGGCAAAATTGCATCATAGGCCCGTTGAAGGCGAGAATCTTCTCGGCTTTGGTGAATTCTGCGCGCAGATCTTCGGCAGCTGCGTTAAACTTCTGCTTCTCGTATTCTTCGCGGACAAAAGACTTCACCACGCGGATACCCTGCACATTCTC
>JAUYTF010000034.1 GCA_030695285.1 Eubacteriales bacterium
ACATGGTAAATTTTGATATGAAATCTCCACGGAAAAGGAAGCAACTTTTTGAAAATAAATAGCATGTCCAATAGTACAATTTTGAAAATAGTTAAAAAACTCGTCTTTTGTTAATCCGGCTAAAGAAGAGACGTCTTCCCAAAGCAGTCCCGATTCTTTCGCGTCAGTATAGTCCACAATGAAGTAGCCTATAACAGCTCTTTTGGGAGACGAAGCATATATTACGACACAATCCCCTTTGTTTAAAATTGGGAATGAGCGTCTCAACTCAACTTTCTTAGTCCCGGATAGAATACTGTAGGCATATCTTGGTTTAATTGAAAGAAGTATAGCTTTGTTTTTTTCCATTTAGTTCAGCTCTCCATCATATTGAGAAATTCTTCCCACAGATTGTTGTCAATTTTATATGGTGATTGGAAAGTAGGTTTACAGTGTTTGTGCTTTTGAATTATTTTAATAGCTCTTGCGTAGCTAATTGGTCTCCTTAAGATTTCTGTATAGCTAAAAGTCAGTGCTGCGATCTCCCCCAACGGGTCATTTCTGGTAATATCCATTAAGTTGTTCCAGTTTAACACACCAAACCGAGAAAACTTCAAAAATATTTCTTTCGCAGACCCAACGTCTACAAAATCGAGAAGCGAGATAGCAACAATGTGCTTTTGGTAACTTGCAATTCTTCTAGTGTCATCACTAACATACCAGAGGATATGTGCAGGATAGTCAAGCTTGATGGGCTTAGGAGAACGAAAGTAGATATTCTCAATACTTAATGAAGGTTCGGCATTATCATAAGGGACTAAACGGGGCTGCAAGTCTCCAAACAGCTGGATAGCATAATTTGCTTGAATGGGAATAATATATGTTGGAATCTTTATATCTTTATATTTTAGTGGCCATAGAAGTTTTTCAATTTGTACAAGTCTATTATCTGCTATAAAATTCTCCAAGTGACTTATGAGTTCAGTTGCGAAATTCGACTTATAGCAAGTAAAGGATTGCAATGTCTCGATAATCGTTTCTTTGTCAAGCATGCCTTCAAGAAAAGTTTTATACATTTCATTTTCATAAATTAAGAAGCCGCATGCTATGAATGCAGGGTGAAGAGCGTCTTTAATAATCATTGAGTTGATGGATAGAATCCTAGTCTTCTTGCTGTATTCTTGAATTATTCGCATTATCAAATATCGAGCTAATGTATTTGAAAGTTGAATAGAGAGTTTACTGGTGTTTATTAAGAAGCTATTGATATCAAAAGCTTCTTGAGAAACTTCTTTTATCGAATAGAATCCAACGATTGTCTCTTCCTTTTGTATCACGATGGCGTTATATTCTTTCGGTGTCGATAAAATCAATCTTAGGAATTTTCTAAACTCCCCTTGCTTCTTATAGTTGTTAGTATATGAAAATAACTTCTCAACATCCGCAATATCAGTCCATTGAAATTTTCTAAACTCCAACTCAGTGCAGGCGATTTTTAAAGGGGAATAGGATTGCGCTTGCTCAAGTGTATCAATTTGTGAAATAAATTCTGCAGGCCCAATAATTCGGAGTTTGAATTTCTGTAAAATTTCAATGGATTGGCTGATAAGCCATTCATCGCGAGTAATAAATACATCAGCTTCTCCGATAATTGATTGTGCAATATGGGATATATCCTTCTCATGTGAGTTGCTTTTATCGAACTCATTTTGTAAAATTGAAACTAGCTCTTTATAGTTGTCTTCGCGATATACGTCGATCATGTGGAAATTTGAGGAATATGCTAATAGCGCTTTCCTATGTTGCGAATCCTTATGTTTGTTTATTTCCTCATTCACATCGGAAGTAATTCTATATGCTACATCCATTACCATATAATCGGATAACAATGCGGAACTTTCATTAGTAGCTTCATCATATAGATCAATAACTATATTGGTATCGAGTACTGCGATTAACTTTTCATTGCGCTCGTATATATCTATGAGATTCAATAGATTTGGTTGGTCATGCTGAATTCGCCATGTGACTAATTCAGAACCGTTTTGCGCTCGCCCGCGCTTTTGCAGTACTGGCGTGAACCCAAGCTTTCTCCACACATCTTCAAGTTTATAATCGCGTCGACAGTTTAACTCGATCACGCTAACATTGGGATAAGTAATGTCTAGAAAGTTCACTAAAGCATGTGCTAAGTGCTTTCCTCGAAAATTCGGGCTTATACAGAGTTGAACAATGGTAAGCTTTTGATTGCCATATGAAAAGCGGAATACAACATGACCAGCAAAATCGCCATCACATAGTAGGCATATAATTTGCTTCCTCTTTGCTGCCTCTGCAAAAGCGCCTCTTGGGAAGAAGCCAACAGTCGCGCGGCATTGATCACCAAGGGTAATAACACTCTCTAGTAATTTTGAATCGACGGAGACATATTGGGTTATGATGGATTCCATCTGCAACTCCTTATAAACATCTTTGGAAAACAAAGCAAGAGCGTTCCCTCTTCCTCAACACCCCACAATACCTTCATTTCCGCCTCCACCCGCTGGAGGCGTTTCCACATGCTGCCGCTTTCTGCCCAGCCCCGCCAGAACGCACCACCCAAACATTAACACACCCATTCTATCAGCATCAGTGGTATTCGTAAACGCAAATCGAAACGCGCGTGATATAATGGATAAAACGGTCTCAACAGGGGGGGATAAGCCTACGATGCTGCGCGAATATACGCTCAAAACCGAGCGAAACAACTGGACGGACGTGACAAGCCGCGTCCGCGAAACCTTGCGCGAGAGCGGGATCACAAACGGCCTCTGCGTCGTCTACTGCCCGCACACGACGGCGGGGATCACCATCAACGAAAATGCAGACCCGGATGTGGTGCGCGACCTGATCTTTGCGCTGGAGAAGACCTGTCCCGACCGGGCGGAGTTTCGCCACGCGGAGGGCAACAGCGCGGCGCACCTCAAGGCGAGCACGATCGGCAGCAGCATAACCCTGATCGTGCACGAAGGCAGGCTCCTGCTGGGCACCTGGCAGGGCGTGTATTTCTGCGAGTTTGACGGGCCGCGCGCGCGGCGGTTTTATGTGAATATCATGGAGGAAAACGCATGAACAGCGTGCGCATTACAGTACTCAAGCGGGAGTTTTACCCCGATCTGGCGGAGGAATATTTAACCGAAGGCGTTTCGGTCGGCGCCTGCCCGCTGCAAGCGGTGGGGGACGTGTTTGGCTACACCGGCGGCGCAGAAAAGCCGGAAGGCCTCTGCCCCTGGGCGTGGATCGACCTGTATGCGACCATCGCGACGCTCTATGCCGGCGGGGACGAAAACACATGGTATCGTGCCGGCGGCACGCGCATCCTCTGCTGCACGGACGGCATCCGCCCCGTGGTCTACAAGCTGGAGCTGATGCGCGGCTGATGCGCGGACGATTTCGATTTTCCAAAGAGCTGGTGTTGATACGCGAAAAATCGGCATAAAAAAGAGGACAAATGCAAGCCGTCCGGCATATGCAAACCCTCGGCTTAGGCGCGCGGCGATGGCTCAACGCCCGTAAGTGTGCTCCAGCGTATAAGCATCGGTGATGACGGGCTTGCCGTCTTTGTCGAGCAGCGGGGTGAGCCCGCCCGCATAACCCGCGGCGTGGAATAAGTAATTCACGCCCGTTTCGCGGTCCAGCCAGATTTCGTTGGTGTTCATTGCGCCTTTCGCGTAGATGCGAATAAAACGGTCATCCTGTCGCATAACATCCCTCCAGTAATTAATGGCAACAGTATACCACAGGGGGAGGGCTTGACCGCAAGCGGCAGACGCAATATCATCTAGCTATCCTCTGTGGAGGCGTGCGCTGCGGACAGTCATCCGCGCGCATGCCGCCCAATACACCCCTGCAAACAAAGGGAGAAGCATATGCTGTATGAATTTTCGGACACACTGAACTGCATCGAGCCGGAGCGGCTGGACGAGAGCCGGCTGACGGCGGGCGTCGTCACGCTCGACGCGCTAAAAAGCGGCCTTGCCGCGCGCGTGGGCTTTGGCGCGGGGCTGATCGAGGAATGCGAGCGAGCCCCGGAGCGCTTTCGCTCTGCGGTGGACATGGCCGACGGGCACCTGTTTGCCATCGTCTCCGTGCGCGAAATCTCCGGCGATCATGATGCGCGGGACCGCGTCGGCCTGTTCGTAAAAAAGAACCTCATGCTCATCGTCTCCCTGCTGGATGACGACGGGAGCATACTGCTTTCTCTTGAAGAGACGGCAAAGCGGCTCAATCTCAAGACCATCTCGCTCGAGCGCCTGATCTGCGTGTTTTTTGAGCGCCTGCTGAGCAGCGATGGCAGCGATCTGGAGCGGTTCGACCATCGCATATCCGGCCTGGAGGAGCGGATTGAGAACAACACAACCGGCAAGCACTTCAACAGCGAGGTGCTTGCGCTCCGGCGGCGGTTGCTCGCGATCCGCAACTATTATGAGCAGCTATTGGATCTCTTCGACGCCATGCTGGAGAACGAGGCGGACCTTTTTTCGACCGAACAGCTGTATCATTTCCGCTCCGCGCGGGATAAGATCGTGCGCCTCTCTGCCAACGCGCAGCTGCTGCGTGACAGCCTAGTGCAGGTGCGCGAGGCATACATGGCCGCGCTGGACTACGACGCAAACCGTATCATGAAGGTGTTTACGGTGGTGACCACGATTTTTCTGCCGCTGACGCTGATCGTCGGCTGGTATGGTATGAACTTTAAATACATGCCGGAGTTGACGAGCCGCTTTGGCTATCCGGTGGTCATCGTGCTGAGCGTGCTGGTCGTGATACTGAGCCTGCTCTTCTTTAAAAAGCGGCGCCTGCTGTAGAGCAGCTCCTCCGGACACAGCTTTTCGTGTCGGTTCTCTGTAACATGGGCGCAGAGAGAGGCGTGTGTTTGCCGATTGGTATATGTTGCAATGTAACAATTCGTGTTGTCTTGCCGTTGATCCCGTTAAAATAAAAATCCAGTAAAACAGCGTTATCCTTTCGATAATAAAGGTTGCACTCACACCTGTGTTGAACTTATACTATTACATTGTATGAAGCAGTTCTCTTGAGAATTCTTCCTGCGGTTCTATGCAGGGGGATTCTTCTGCGAATCGGTGCATGTTGTCATGCGCGGCGAGCCATTCGACGAGGGAAGACCATTGGTAAAACGCATACTCAAGATCATACAAAACTGGCGATATCTGGGATACGATCGAGACACTGTGCAGCGCTATCGCGCGGAAACCGACCGCGCGAATCTGCGCACGCTCAAGCGCATGTGTTTGCTTTCGCTCGCGCTGCTCGCGCTGCTGTTCTTAGCCTACGGCTCGATATTGCTCTATACAGCGCGCATCGTCATCATGAGCGTCATGGGCGTGTTTCTGGCGATCCTGTATTTCTACATCAGCGGATTGCTCAGAAGCGTATCCACGGGCCAGATCCGTGGAGCAAAATCGCTGGTGTATCTCGTCTCCGCGATCATTTATCTTTGCGGGATTCTATCCGGCACGCTACTCTCCGGCGGCGAACTGGGGGTGATGGGGGTTTGGGTATTCCTGCTGGTGCAGATCTCCTTCGACATCCCGCCGGTGCAAAACGCGCTGACGGTCATTCCGTTTGCTGTGCTGTTTCTCATCGTCGGGAAACAGTTTAAATCTCTGGAACGCTGGCATTTGGATTTGATCTATACGCATGTTTCCGTGTTCGTGGGCTTGTTTATCTCGCATCATCAGGCAAAGCTCGCGCTAGATAACCTGATTGCGCAGACCAATCTGCAGAAAGCCAACTTCGCGCTGTATCATACCGCTACCACGGACGACCTCACGGGGCTGATGAACCGACGCATGCTGTTTGACCGGTATGACGCGATTTTGAAAGACTGCGTCATGAAGCGCTGCAGCATGGCCTGCGTGGTGCTGGATATCGACGATTACAAGCAGTTCAACGACAGCTACGGCCATCCGGAAGGGGATGAACTGCTGCGCCGCATCGGTTCGGTTTTGCGCACATACGGTGAGGAGCAAAGCATCGTTATCGGTCGCATCGGCGGCGAGGAATTCCTCGCGGTTTGGCCCGAGGAAGACATGAGCCGTTGCGAGCGCGTCGCAGAAGAGCTCCGTTGCGCCATTGCACGCATGGCGATACCGCATGCTGGGGCGGCGGATCACAAGCAGGTGACCATGAGCGTGGGGTTATGCCTGCTGCCGAGCACTCTGGCAAGAGGGGCATATTACTATGCGGATAAGGCGCTCTATCGCGCCAAGGAGGCCGGCAAGAACTGCTCCTGTCGCTATGATGCGCAAAGCGGAAGCTATCGGCTGCTTAGTTATGGCGAGCTTGCAGCCGCGCCAGTTGCAGAGCAGGGCGCGCCATGAACAAGTTGTGTTTCGGGGCGTTTTACGATGAGAAAGCAGGGCGTTTCGGTTCAACGACTCCCTAATTGCAGCGACACTCCCCAAATCAACTGTTTTGCCGTGTGCGTTGATGCCGGCAGACAGATGTAAAAAAATCATAGCAATTTAAAAGCCCGGAAAGCGCTTGCTGACCGGGCTTTTTGGTGCGAAAGGGTGTCTTCTTTTATACAGCCTCGTCGGTTTCCTTGTTAAACTGAAACCCTTCTTCCCGAAAGAGCGACACGCAGTGATCGACCACGATTTCGTCAAACTTCGTGCCTCTGCCCGCTTGTATTTCGGCAAGCGCCGCTTCTATGCCCAGCGCGGGGCGATAGGGGCGATGCGATGTCATCGCCTCCACCACATCCGCAACGGCAAGAATGCGGCTTTCGAGCAGTATCTGATCCCCTGAGACGTGATTGGGATAGCCCGAACCGTCCAAGCGCTCGTGGTGCTGGTGTACCATTGTTGCAATGTCCTGCGGCAGACCCATTTCACGCACGATGTTATAGCTGTATTCAGCGTGCGTTTGCAAGAGCTGATACTCAAGGCTGGTGATCTTGCCGGGTTTGTTGAGGATATCCGAGGCGACGTGTATCTTCCCGATGTCGTGAATCAGCGCTCCGTACGAAAGGTTGATCATGCGCTCTCCTGAGAGCCCGCAGCGCGCGCCGATCTGGCAGGAGAGCTGCTGCACGCGCCGCTGATGCCCCGCCGTATAAGCATCGCGCAGTTCGCCGATTTTTGAGATTGCGTTGATGGACTGCTCCAGCCGTTTTCTCAGGATTTCGTTTGTAGTGATCAGGGAGTTGTGCTGCTTTTGAATCTCTTCCTCCATCTTTCTGCGGTCGGTGATGTCGCGGATCAACCCTTCTGTGCCAATTACGTCCCCGGCTTCGTTTCTAAGATATTGCACATGCATGGAAATCCAGATAAACGAGCCGTCCTTGCGCTTTCCGCGGCAAACATAGCTCGTCACGTGCCCGTCGGCCTGCAACTTGTCCAGCAGGACAACGCGGTCTTCCATGTTTGCATACGTCTGCTTTGTGTTTATCGCCATCATCTCTTCGGAGGATATATAACCGAATATCTGCGTCATGCGCGGGTTTATCAAAAAATACGTTCCGTCCAACGAAGCCTGAAAAAAACCGTCCTGCAGGGTATTGAGGATTCTGTGGTTTTGCGCAAGGCTCTGTTCCAGGGTTTTCTCCGCTTGCTGGCGCTCGGTCATGTCCGTACCGATGGTGAGCATCGCTGGTTTGCCATCCCATTCAATCGGCCTTCCACAGATCAACAGCGGAATCGCACGCCCATCGATTGCTCTGGCGATAATTTCGTTTGTGATCTCGCCCTCCTGGCGGGCCCTTCGCGCGGATTTAGCAATGGCTTCGCTCGTGGCAGTAGCGCATAGATCGCTCAGCTTCATGGTCAGGAACGCCGAATTCTGATATCCGAGCATACTACAGGCATATTCATTGGCATACAGGATTTTTCCCGCATCATCGTGAATAATTATGGAGCTTGGCGCTACGTCGCAGATATGCGCGAGGCGGTTGATCTGCGCCTGCGCCTGCTCCGTTTCCTGCTGATAGCGAATCTGCTTGGTTACGTCCGAAAAAGTGCAGGCAAACTGCATGGGCGCAGGCCTGTATGCTGTCACGCTGAAATATTTGTCCAGCGCGGCAGAGTAGTTTTGAAATGTCACGGGTTCGCCCGTGAGCGCAACCTGACCATAGGTTTCGATCCAGAAGAGCTCTATTTCGGGCATGATGCTAAGAACGGTCCTGCCGATCAGATCGCTGCCGCATAGTCCGGTCATCCGTTCAAACGCGGGGTTAACCGCCAGATAGCGATAATCGACAGGAGCGCCTGCTTCATCGCAGATAATCTCATGCAGCGCAAAGCCGTCCACCATCTCCTGAAAGAGCAGCTGGTAGTTTTTTTGCGCTTTTCGCTGTGCAGTGATGTTTTCCATGATGGCATACACCTGATACGGCTTTTCTTCTCCGTCGTGAAACAGCGGGGTTGCGGTGACCGTGAGCCAGACGTGGTCGTTCAGTTGGGCGTTAAAAACGCCGAACGTATAGGGGCCAAAAGGCGTGCCTGTGCGCAGCGCGATCATAGCCGGATGCTCGTCTCCGGGCAGCGGAGATCCGTCTTCCCGGATGGCATGCCATTCCGGCGTCTGTGAGGTGCGCTGAGACATTTCCTGAAAGGTAAGCCCCAACATTCGCTCCGCGGCGGGGTTAGCGGAGATCACCCAACCCTCAGCGTTTTGATACACAATTCCCTGCGCCATGGTCTCAAAGAGACGGCGGTATTCCTCCTCGCGCTTGCTGTTTTTGCGCTCGATCCGCTGCTGCTCGGATACATCGCGGATGCTAGCACAAACATACGCATCGCCCTGAGACCAAAATGAGTGCGCGGAAACGAGGGCGGAATACCTGCTTCCGTCCCGCCGCCGGAAATATGCAGGGCGCGTTTCTAGAACGCCGGTTTTCGTCATGCTTGAGAGAAACAGCTCGTGATCCGCAGGATTATAGTAAAGGTTTAGCTCCAGCGCCGTTTTTCCGACGACTTCTTCCTGTGTATATCCAGTGATGCGGCAGAACCCGTCGTTGACATGCATGATCGCGCCGTCAGAGACGCGCGTGATCAGCGTTGCATCCGGGCTGGCTTGAAACACGGTCTGAAAGAACGCATCGTTAAACGAATGAACCGGAACACCGTATTTATCTTCCAAAAACATCACCTCCGGATAAAAAATCACATTTATGCAACTACTGCTATTGTATGGGCGTTATATGTCAATGTCAACGCGTGCATGGAAACTCTTTTCCGTTTTTTGATTATAAATACGATAACGGTTTCATTATACAAAACGAAGCAAAATAGTAGACCAAAGACGTCCGAATGTTGAATAAACAGGGGTGAAACAGCGGCAGAGAAACGCTATTGTGTATGCAGAATGAGAAAGCTTAAAGAGAGAAGGCGAGGGGAAAGCCGTGTGAAAATATTCAATTATTGCATAAAACTCAGTTGTACTGGCTATATGCTGCTTGCCGCAATAATGCGCCGCCGTTCCAGCGAAACACGGATGCAGTAGCTCAAGACGCGTCTGTTCGACATTATCGGTATATTCGCGGAAAACCTGCGCTGGACGACTATGCCGGACGGCACGGAGATCGGCGGCGGACTGTTTGCCACGACGGAGGATAACCTCAGGCGGATGCTGCTCATCACAACGGCGGCATCTGAGTGGGCGAGCGTATCCTTTCGGAAGAATATGTGCGCCTCGCCACCAGCAAGCAGATCGATATCGCGAGCGAGGCGCAGGTAATCCGCCCGCGCTGGATAACTTCGTTGGCTACGGGTTTCAAATGTAGATGTGCCGCCACCCCGGTTGCTATCGCGCGGACGGCGCATTCGGACAGCATTCCATCGTGTATCCCAAGCTGGATATGATCGTTTCCGTCAATGAGACGGCGGGTAGCGTGCACTGCCCACAAAAGAAATGAATGTTCCCCTGAAACAGAGAAATTGAATTCTTCTTGTTGACACACAGGAAAACATGGCATATTTTCGGTGAGGTTTTCTTATTGAAACTCTAATGAAAGCGGATTAACGGCTGGTACTGCCCGCAAAAGAAATAAATGTTCCCCTGAAACAGAAAAATTGAATTCTTCTTGTTGACACAGAGGAAAACATGGCATATAATCTAGACAACTTAAACGCTTAAGCATATCATTTTCACTTTTCTTGCGATTCTTTATGGATGAAACACTTACTGTAAGAGAAATCTGGATACCTGAGGAAAAGAATCCGTATATTGATTAAACAAGCAAAAGAGTATAGAATGAATCTGCGGACTTAAGCGCTTAAGGATCACCGATGCAACGTTCAATCAGGAAAGTTTAAAAGGAGGAAAGAATTGTGTTGAAAAAATCTACGGTAATCCTTATGGTCATCCTAATGGTTCTGGGTCTCTTTGCCGGTTGCCAGGCAGCCGCGCCGGAAGCCTCCGCGCCCGCCGCAACGGAGGAAGCAGCCAAAGCGGAAGCCGCAGCCCCCGCGGTTGAGGAGCCGATCACGATCGACTTCATGAACTTCTCCGCAAACGAGGGTGGGTTACTCACGCTCGGGCTCATGAAAGACCTCTTTGAGAAAGAGAACCCCAACATCACGGTCAACATTGAAACCTTTGGCTGGGACACATATGGCACGCAGCTGCAAACCCGCGTTGGCGGCGGCGATGCGCCGGATTGCTTCGAACTCGGTGTCGATGCGTTCCCGTCCTATGTCGACCAGAGCGCCGTCCTGCCGCTGGACGATCTGACCGCGGCGAGCACGACCGACCTGAGCGTGCTGACGGAGAAATCCGTGCAGGCGTTCTCTCTGGACGGCGTGAAATACG
>JAUYTF010000045.1 GCA_030695285.1 Eubacteriales bacterium
ATTCGACATGCACCTGCTTAATCAGCGTTTTCATCCCAATTGGATGCTGGCGCATTCGACATGCACCTGATTAACTGGTGTTCCTATCCTTGGAATGACCGGCGGAAGATTGCGCCGCTTCTTTTTGAATGGCTCTCGGACTTTTTACATGACAAAAGGCCGGAAGGCCCAGCCCGTTCGCCTTTTACAGTATACGGGACAAATCTGCAAAAGTACAGATTGAGCTGATTTAATTTGATGATTTTATTTCACTTTTCTTGCGTTTTTTGTGATGCATCTCGAGCAGCGCTTGCCTGCTCAGGTGCTGCCGCTGAGCACTTTGCTCAATGATCGCGCATGTCAATCAGCCATTTGACGACAGGCAGTAAAAAGAACCGCCCTGTTCGGCGGTTCTGTATGGTGCTCCCCTATTGGTTGACGCCAAGGTACTTAAAAACACCTGTGACGACCCCCTGCGCCATCGTTTTCTGGAACTCTTCGTCGTTGATCTTCTTGTCCTCCGTGCTGTTGCTGATATGGCCAAGGAAGAGCGTGAAAACAGGCGCTTTTGTATTGTTGAGGAACGTTTCGTCGGTTTTATTGATCACCGACTGATCTTTGATCTCGCGTAACGGCAACCCCGTTGCGTCGATATATGCGCTGAGCACCATATCGGCAAGCTTGTCGCAGTCCGACTTTTTGTCATGCTTTTCCGGCACCCAGGCCATAGCGCCGCGCGTTTCAGTGGACTTGACAGAGTTGCATTCGATGCGGATGGCGAACTCGACATTTCCATCGTTGAGTATCTTCGCGCGCTCTGCGGCGGTCTTGTCGTCCTTAACGCTAGAGAGCGTGAACACAACCGTTGCGCCCTCCGCCTCCAGACGCTCTTTGACCAGCGTCGCCACAGCGAAGTTAAGACGGTTTGCGTAGATCTTCGTGGAAACACCCTGGATCTGCGAGCTGAAGCCGCGCGCCGGATCGATGCCTATGATGCGCCCTTGCAGCGCGCCCGGCGGTGCATCCGTCGGCGCCGGCGTGGTGCCCGGTTCAAGCGTCGGCGTGGGCGTCGGCTCCATGGGGTCAACCGTCGGCGACGGCGTGGCGGTGATCGGCGCCACCGTCGGTGCGGGTGAAGGGGTTGCATTGGCGACTTGATAATTCACGATAGCGGGTGATACGATGCCGGCGACAAGCGCATACGTGATGCCCGCGAGCAGGACGAGGATCATCGCGCACAGAATACCAAACGCAAGCGGGTTGTTGATGCGAAAAGTTCTCCTGCGCTTAACGATCTTTTTCATGCTCTCACCTCAGTCATGCTATCAATGGTATTGTAACACGCTCTTTCTGAAAAGTACTATAGGTAAACGCAAGTTTTTCAAATATTCCATGTTTTTGTAAGAAATATTTCATGGGTACATCAAACAAGCAGGTGTCGCTGCGTATGTCGCGCGATCCGCGTGAAACCCGCATTGCTCAACGCTTTTTCTCGCCTCCGCGCTTTGCCGGGTTTAGGTTTGCAGGTATACCGTGCTCCGGATCGTGTAACAGCATTTTCACATTTCAAACCGCCTGCGCCCATCGCCGAATGCCACATTGGCGCTCGATCGGTGCTTCTGCGCATCTGTGCGGCACGCATGAATTATGTTTTTTGCGTGAGAAGGGGTTGAAGACATGTAAGGTATCATCTTATAATAAGAATATGCCTTATAATTTTACACATGCGCTGGTTGGCCTCACCGCGCTGCAACACACCAGCGAGGCTGTCTCCGCGCTCGTCAGTGCGAATCTCGGCGAATTCCTAATCGGCACCATGGGCCCCGACCCCTACTTTGGGGACGCCATGCCAAAGCCGCTCTTTGCCGCGTGCCGCACAGACCTTGCGGAAATGCTGCATACGCTCGACGCGCGCGCGCTTTTTGCCGCGCTTCTTCCGCTTGCGGGAAACTGCGCTCCAAAGCAAGCCTACGCGCTCGGTTTTCTATGCCATTTTTTGCTGGACACGAACGCGCACCCCTATATCGAAGCCCGTTTCTCTGGCGCGGCGCATTCTCCCGCCGAGATTCAGATGGACCTGATGATGACCTCACGCGTGGGCTATGCGGGCGTGCCCGAGCAACCGCGTCGTTTCTACAAAACGCGGCATCTTGGCGCGCTGGATGAACTGCACGCGCAGCTAATCTCTGCGCTGTTCTCCCTGGAAACGCGCGGCGCGTTTGCGCGGGGCTATCGAAAATGGATCGCCGTCAATACGCTCTCGTATGACCCCGAGAACCGCAAGCTGCGCTTCTTCTCGAACATCGAAAAGCGCTTTGGCGCGCCCGGCAAAATCACTTCCTTTCTCGTCTCACAGCATCCCGATCCCGACGACCGGCTCAACCTGAGCCATGCCGTCTGGCATGCGCCGTGGGACGATGCGCAGGCGCACTCGGAATCGTTCGTCGATCTGTTTGACCGCGCCTGCGCGCAAGCGCCGGGCTTGATGAACGCTGCACTGTTTGCCATGCAGGGCGGCGACAACGCGGAGGCAATGGAACGCATCGGCGCACGGAGGATGGATGCAAGACCTGTTTAACCGCGTGAGCGGCTGCTGCTTTACGGGGCATCGCCCGGACGCGCTGCCCGCATTTGGAAATGAACAGACCGAGGAGATGCAATCTCTTGTCTATCTGCTCAATCGCGCAGTCGAGGCGGCGATTGAGGACGGCGTGACAGAGTTTTTCGTTGGCGGCGCGCAAGGATTTGACACGCTGGCGGCGGAATGCGTGTTGCGCCAGCGCGAGACGCACGCCCCCCTCTCCCTGCACCTCGCCCTGCCGGGACGCAACCAGACAAACGGCTGGAGCGCGCGCGACAAGGCACGCTATTCCGCTATCTTGCAGGAGGCAAGTGAAGTTTGGTATGCTTCAGATGTCTGCTCCCACGAGTCAATGCGTCGCAGAAACCGCTATCTGGTCGATCAAACAGGGCGCTGTATTGCGTACCTTAGGCGCATGCGCGGCGGCACGCTGTATACGGTCAATTACGCGCTCGATTCCGGCCTTCCCGTGGACAACATCGCCGAGCGCATGATGCTGTTATAATCTATAACCGCGATGGATTTCCCGCCATCCGCACGTCGTGATCAGCGGCGTGCCTTTTATTTGCTTGCCACTCATTTTTATTCATGCTACAATCCGAATCACTGTTTATCATACATTGAGCGCAGTAAATAAAATGAAGCATGGTGAACTGTAACCTGTATGGAAGATATCATCACAATCGCCCCGGCGCGTGCCAATAAGATGGCTGTGCAACCGGAAGGCAAGCTTCTCTTCGGCATGGGTGCGCCGCTGGCGGTCTCTATGCTGGTTCAAGCTGTCTATAACATTGTGGACAGCATCTTCGTCTCCTATCTCGGCGAAAGCGCGCTGACTGCGATTTCGCTCTCGTTTCCGATCTTCATTCTGATGATCTCCGTCGCAGTCGGCACCGGCATCGGTATCAACTCGCTGATTTCGCGCCGCCTCGGCGCAAAGAGGCATGCGGAAGCGGAGCACGCAGCAGGAAACGGGCTTGTGCTGATGCTGATCTCCATGCTGGCCTTTGTGCTGTTCGGCATTTTCGCAACGCGCCCGTTCATGCGCGCCTATACCGATGTTCCGCAGACGCTCGAATATGGAGTAACCTATCTTTCCATCATCACGACTTGCTCCGTCGGCTTGTTTATGCAGATCTATTGTGAGCGGATCTTGCAGTCTCAAGGAAAGAACTTTTACGTGATGCTCGTGCAGATTTCCGGTGCGGTGTTCAACATCGTGTTTGACCCCATTCTGATTTTCGGCCTGTTCGGCTTCCCCAAGCTCGGCATGGCGGGCGCAGCAATCGCGACCGTCGGCGGGCAGACGCTGGCGATGCTCATCTCGTTTATCCTCATCCTCAGCCGGAAGAACGAGGTTCGTCTGCGCATGAAACACCTGCGCCCTAGCAGACCCGTTATACGCGATATCTACGCGGTCGGCATGCCGACGATCGTTTTGCAGGCGCTGGGCACGGTCATGGCGCTCGCGCTCAACGGGATTCTCATCGCGTATACCGAAACGGCGGTGGCGGTGTTCGTCGTTTATTTCCGCGTACAGTCCATCGCGCTGATGCCGCTTTTTGGCATGACCAGCGCCGCGATGAGCATCATCGCCTTCAACTACGGCGCACAGAACAAAAAGCGCGTCATGCGCACCTGGAAACTGGCGCTCATTACCGGCATCGTCATGACGATGGTTATGATGATCGTTTTCCTGCTGCTGCCGGATCAGATTCTCGGGCTGTTTAACGCGACGGGTGAGATGCTGCGCATCGGCAGAGCCGCGCTGAGCATCATTCCCATCGGCCTCGTGCTTGCATCCGTGAGCATCGTATGCTCCGTTCTATTCCAGGCCATCGGAAAAGGATCTTACAGCATGTATCTCTCGCTCATGCGGCAGCTCTTCGTGCTGATCCCCGTTGCGTGGCTGCTCTCGAAGCTGTTTCATGAGGTCACCGCGGTCTGGTGGGCGTTTCCGGTTGCGGAAGTGTTTACCATCGTCCTCGCGCTCTTGATGTTGACGAGAGTCTACAACGAACGCATTCGCACCATGCCGCCTGTGCCGCCGATCTAAGCCTACGTTGCACAAACAAGTGTATGACGGCATCTGCTTCTTACATGCTCTTTTGCATGTTTTTTCCGAACACGGACAGATGGTAGCGCACAAATCGATAGAGATTAAACTGTAGTATCGAATGCAAAAAAACCGGTTTTTGTCATTCTTCGATTGCGATTACGATCGCAGTGTGCGAAAATACATAAAAGGGGGATGACGACCATGGAACGCATCACAAAACAAGCCTACTATCTCTCCATCGCCGCAGAGGTGGCAAAACGCTCCACATGCCTTCGCCGGCAATACGGCGCGGTGATCGTGAAAAACGACGAGATCATCGCAACCGGATACAACGGCGCGCCGCGCGGCGACGAAAACTGCTGCGACGTTGGCTCCTGCTGGCGGGACCGCCACAACATCCCCCACGGCGAACAATACGAAAAATGCGTCGCGGTGCACGCGGAGGCAAACGCGATCATCAGCGCGAGTCGCAACGAAATGCTCGGCAGCACGCTGTATCTGTTCGGATATGAAGGCTTAGACCGCCCGATCGACAACCCCGAACCGTGCATTATGTGTAACCGCCTGATCAAAAACGCGGGCATCGAGCACGTGGTCAATAGACTGGGAGAAGTGACGCTATGAATCAGACGCGGGTGGGCGACGGCACCGTGGTGCTGCTGGCAGGCGGCGGAAAGGTGTATACCGACGTTGCTGCGCGCTTTACGCGCAGCGAGCGGGGTCTGAGCGAAATCATCGCCTCCCCCTACAACGCGGATCTCGTGCGCAGCATCATTGAAAAAGGGCATCTTGCCGCAACGGAGTTCGACTATTTTCTCTTCGGCGTGGAGGGATATTCCCGCGTGACGGAGGTGCAGCTGGTGCGAAAGCGCCTCGCGAGCTACCTCATCAAGAGCGGACGCGTGCAGAAGGGCGGCAAACGCGCCTATGACGTGGTGCTGCCGGACTCCATCCTCCCACACCGCGCGTCCTGCACCCTGCCGGACGGAACGACGGCTTCTCTTGGCGCTGCCGACCTTTTAAACATGCTCGAGGAATGGTATGACCAAGGCGTAGACGCGGGCTATCAGGAAGAGGACCTCAGGTATCTCAAGCCGCAGGCGACGGAGTTTAAGGCGCTCATCGGCATGAATGCGCACGCGCTGCTGGACTGGTTTAAAATCCGCTGCTGCAAAAACGCGCAGACGGAGATTCGCGACCTCGCGATGAAGATGCTGCGCCTATGCAAAGAGGCCGCCCCCGCGCTCTTTGAGGACGCGGGTGCGAGTTGCATTTCCCTTGGTTATTGTCCGGAGAACGAGTTTCAACACCCCGCCTGCCACATCATCCGAAAAAAAGAAGCGCTGGAGCTGTTGCGAAATGCCGCAAAACAATCGTAAACCGCATATCGTCTGCCGCCGCTGCAAGACGCGGTTTTCGGGCATTTACTGCCCGTATTGCGGTGCGGAAAACGGCGTTGTCCGCACTGCGCGCGGCAGAGGAGGGTTGCTGGGCGGACTGCTGCGATTTTTGCTCTCCCTCATTGCGCTCGCGATCATCCTCGCCATCGCGTTCACCGTTTTAGACTATGTCGCTTCCGCCGCGGGCGACGGGCGCAGCGCGGCACGCGCCATTCTCGACAGCGCGCGATACGCAATTCCAAAGAGCGTTCTCGATGCGTATGCTGCCATCAAAGCGCAGTTTCTGGATCTATGGATCGCTGCCGTCTCCGAATTTTTCCGCGTGGTGTTCAGCTGATCGGATAACCTGTTTTGTCGAAATGCAACCAGCATACGGCATACCAAAACGCCCGGCGCGAGCCGGGCGTTTGTTTTGCGTTCTTTTCGATTAAGCAGCGGCGCTGTTCCAGCCAACGATGAGTAGCGCGAGCACGGCAAGCCCGCAAAATGCGGCTACGATCATGCCCTTCATGCCGAGTTTTCGTACCTTGACCTTGGTTAGAAACGCTGCGGCTGTCGCGAGCAGGCACAGCGCGTAGAGCAGCAAAAAACCGCTCTTCATTACGGGGCGCAGCGTATAGATCAAGGGAATCAGTATGGCCGCAGTGGTCACCGGCAAACCGTCGTAATAGACGCGCTGCACATTGTCGCTAAACTCCAGCTCATCTTCGGTTACGTTGTAATACGCCAGCCGAATCAGCGCCGCGAGCACATAGATGATCAACGCCGCAGATTCATACCAGTGCGTCAAGCCTATGGAAAAGCCGATTGCGGCAGGCAGCACGCCAAAGCAGACCATGTCTGCCAGCGAATCGATCTGTATGCCAAACTTCCTCTCGTTTTGTGTGCGCTTCATCGTTCGGGCAATCGTACCGTCGAACAAGTCGCAAAATCCCGACACCATGAGGCAGACGACGGCCATGGACGTGCGCCCGTACATCGACAGCCCGATGCCCACCACCGCGCTGACGACGCCAAAATACGTCAGAATGACCGTGTAATTATAGAATCCCACCATCCGTTTTCATCCCGCTTCTGATTTATTTTTTGGTATACGAAATAGCACTCTCACGTTTGATTTAATTGTTTACCCTCACAATACGCCAGATACTAGTTTAGGAGCTGCAATACTCTATTTTGATCTGTTTTCTGAAGATGTCCGCTCGTAATAGGCAAGATACCAGTTAGTGAATTTCTTCAACCCTTCTTCGATCTGCGTTACAGGTTCAAATCCGAAATCCCGACGCGTCTTCTCGATATCCGCATACGTGATCTCCACATCCCCCGCCTGCATCGGCAGGTAGTTGAGTGTCGCGCGCTTGCCGAGTGCGCGTTCAAGCGCGCCGATAAAATCGATGAGCTTAACCGGCTTGTTGTTGCCGATGTTATAGACGGCGCAGGGCGCGCCGGTCTCGTCCGGCTTTGGCGGGCAGAACAGCATGGTTTCGATGCAGGCGGTCACATCGTCGATATAGGTAAAGTCCCGCAGCATATCGCCGTTGTTGAACGCGTCGATGGGTTTATCTTCCAGAATGGATTTGGTAAACTTAAAATAAGCCATGTCCGGCCGCCCGAACGGGCCATAGACGGTGAAGAAACGAAGCCCGGTTGCCGGAACGCCGTAGAGATGAGAATAGGTATAGGCAAACAACTCGTTGCTCTTCTTGGTCGCCGCATACATCGAAACAGGCTTGTCTACGCAATCTTCCACCGAAAACGGCGTCTCTTTGCGATTGCCGTAAACGGAAGAGCTGGACGCATAGAGAAAATGCTCCACGGAATGATGCCGCACCTGCTCGAGCACGTTGAAAAAGCCCACCACGTTGCTCTCGATATAAGCGCGCGGGTTTTCGATGCTGTAGCGCACGCCCGCCTGCGCGGCAAGATGCACGACGACATCCGGCTTCGCCTCTGAAAACAGCCGGCAAGCAAAGTCTTTGTCTGCCAAATCGCCCTCGATAAACGTGAAGCGCTCAAACGCAGTGAGCTCACTTAGACGCGCGCGCTTGAGCGAAGGATCGTAATAGTCGTTGATATTGTCCGCGCCAAAGACACGCATCCCGTTTTGCAGCAGGCGTTTGCAGAGGTGATAGCCGATGAATCCGGCG
>JAUYTF010000046.1 GCA_030695285.1 Eubacteriales bacterium
AAGGGAGCACAACACGAATCCGAAGTGCATGTTGGCAGAACAGCCGACCCACGGTATCGACATCGGCAGCGCGGAGTTTATCCACCTGCGACTCATCGAAATGCGAAATCAAGGTGCGGGCTTGCTGCTCGTAAGTGCAGATCTCGACGAGGTGATGAGCCTTTCGGATCGGCTCATCGTCATGTACGACGGCAAGATTGCCGCTTATTTCCCCAGCACAAAGGGACTCTCCCGCAGCGAACTGGGCTACTATATGCTCGGCGTGAAGCAACAGACACCCGAGGAGATCGGAGGCGCACTCCATGACTAAGAAAAAGTCTTTTCTCACAGGAGACACCGCGTTTGAAACCATAAAGACCCTGCTTGCGATTCTCATCGCGCTGGCCATCACGTTTTGCGTGCTCGCGCTCACCTGCGAAAATCCGCTGAAGTCGTTTATCACGATGCTGACGAGTCCGCTCACCAAGATGCGATATTTCGGCAACGTGCTGGAGTCCATGGTGCCGCTTGTTTTTTCGGGGTTGGCCTGCTCGCTGCTGTTTCGCACGGGGCTGTTTAACCTCGGTATCGAGGGCATCTACTACATCGGCGGCGTGATCTGCTCTTACATCGCCTGTCAGGCGTTTGGCAACACGTTTACGCATCCGCTGGTAGCCATCCTCGTTCCGGCGCTCATCGGCGGGCTCTTGATGCTCATTCCCGGCTATCTCAAAGCGAAGTATAACGCAAACGAACTCGTCACCTCGCTGATGCTCAACTCCATCTATCTCGGCGTAGGGCTGTGGTTCATCAAGACGTTTCTGCGTGCCACGGACTATTCCTCTACCGCTTCCCCGCTCTTTCAAGAAACCGCGAGTCTGCCGTATATCATCCCCGGCACGCGCGTGACCATCGGCATACTCCTTGCGGTCGCGGCGGCGCTATTGATCTACATCCTGCTGTTTAAAACGCGATTGGGGTATCAAATCCGCATGACGGGTCTCAACCCGAGCTTCGCGCGCTATTCCGGCATGAACGCCATGCGCCTGTTTCTGCTGGTGCATTTCATCTCCGGCTTCTTGGGCGGTGTTGGCACCTCGGTGGAGCTTCTGAGCATCTACTCCCGCTTTAGCTGGGTTGCCTTGCCGGGGCTGGGATTCAACGGCGCACTGATGGCCATGATGGGCAAGAACAACCCGATCGGTGTGCTTGTTGTCGCCTTTGGCATCAGCTATTTGCAGATTGGAGCGGAGATTATGAGCCGCAGCACGACTGTGCCTGTCGAGGTCATCTCGATTGTTACTGCGACGCTGGTGCTGCTCATCTCGGCGCAGTACTTCCTACGCGGCTGGCGCGAAAAGAAACTGCTGAAGGAGGGCATGCTCCATGTCTGAGTTTTTCAACGTTGTCTTCAGCGAAGAGTTTCTTTCTACGGTCGTTCGCGTGCTGGTTCCGCTGTTGTTTGCGAGCATGAGCGCGTATATCGCCTCACTCGCGGGCATGCCCAATATCGCCGTCGAGGGCATCATGCTTATGAGCGCGCTCTTTGCGGTGCTCGGCAGCTACTGGACGCAATCCGCCTGGTTGGGACTGCTCATCGCCATTGGTGCGGGACTGGTCATGGCATGCATCCTCATGCTCTGCACGATTAAGATGGGCACTAACCCGATTCTCGTTGGCATTGCGCTCAACACGTTCTCCGCGTCGTTTACGGTATTTCTGCTCTATCTCTTCACGCAGAATAAGGGCACGAGCGCTTCGCTTGCTTCCATCGTACTGCCGATTGTGAATATTCCAATCATCGAGAAAATTCCTGTGCTCAGGGCGATTTTTTCGGGGCAATATACCATCACTTACATCTGCATTCTAAGCATGATTTTGCTTGCGGTGCTGGTGTATCAAACACCGCTCGGCATGCGCACGAAGGCGGCAGGGCTGGACGAACGCGCGGCAAGAACCGCGGGCATCAACGTCAACAACGTGCGCATCATCGCGATGCTGCTCTCCGGCCTGCTCGCGGCGCTTGGAGGAGCGTATATGACCACCGGCTACCTCTCGATCTTTACCAAAAACATGATCGCGGGACGCGGCTGGATCGGCATCGCCGCACAAGCGATGGGCGGCACGAGCATGCTCGGCGTTGCCATCACCACATTCGTGTTCTCGCTGTTTCAGGCGATCACCAATGTCTTCTCGCTCTATGACCTGCCGAGTGAACTCATCAACATTATCCCGTACGTCGGCGTCCTGTTGGGGATCATCCTTTTTTCAGTCTCCACGTACCGTAGAAGCAAGAAAGGATAACAACTGAACGTGCAGATTTTTATCGATTGCGATCCGGGGCATGACGACGTGCTCGCGATACTGCTTGCGCTCGCGCACTCAGAACTAATCACCATAAAGGGTATCACCACCGTTGCTGGAAACAGCTCTGTTGAGAACGTAACTGACAATATCTTGAAAGTGCTGGATTACATTGGCGTTTCCGTTCCCGTGGCGCAGGGCTGCGCGCGTCCCCTCCGGCGCGAGCCGGAGCCGCAACCTACCGCGCATGGTAATAGCGGTATGGACGGCCCCATTCTGCCGGCGGCGAAATCCCGCGTGGATGCGCGGCACGCGGTGGAGTTTCTACAAGACGCGATCATGCGACAGACAGAGCCGGTCACCCTTGTGACGCTCGCGCCGCTGACGAATATCGCGACGCTGTTCGAAACCTATCCTGAGGTGAAAAAGAGAATTTCGCGCATCTGCATGATGGGCGGAAGTCTCAACGGCGGCAACATCCTCCCGCGCTCGGAATTCAACATCTATCATGACCCCGAGGCGGCAAAGATCGTATTCCACAGCGGGGTGCCAATTACCATGAGCGGGTTGGAGGTCTGCGCCGAGGCAAAGACTATGCTAGCGGACTTTGAGCCGCTCAAGCACGGCGGGCGCGTTTCCCGCCTAGCATATGAGTTGATGGACTTTTACTGCGGCTATGCGCACGAGAGAAACTGGGACTACACCAACGTGTTTGACGCGGTACCGGTGGCACAGCTTCTTCACCCAGAGCTCTTTTCCGGCACGGAATACCGCGTGGACATCGAGACCGAAGGCGACCTCTGCCGTGGTATGACGGTTGCGATTCAGGGAGAGTTTACGCCGCCGCAAAGCCCGGTCACCGTACTGGAGCATGCGGATGGTCCGCGCTTTTCCACGCTGATGCTGGATGCGCTTCGCATTCTAGATCAACGCCAGCCCGACTGACGTGGCATAAACGATTTTAACAGGAGGCATTCTATGGCGATTTCTGTGTATGAGATCCGAAGCGGTCTTTCCCAAGTGCCGCGGGAGCATTCCACCGCGTTCTTAAGCGCGGTTGAGGCGGCGCTTGGCGACAAACTAGAACAGGTTTCGCTGAATGCATTCCAGATTGAACCCTTTGGCCTCATCTATGTTTCCTCCGGCGGCAGCGAGGGGCTGTTTTTACAGCAGTTTTCCTCCTACGATAACCACTGTTTTCTGCTCACCAGCGGGGACAGCAACTCACTTGCCGCCTCTATGGAGATTCTTGCCTACCTCCGCCAAAACGGGCGCAGTGGCGAGATTTTGCATGGCGACGTAGAAGCGATTGCGAAAAGAATCTTAACACTCTCCCGCGCGGCATGCGCAAAGCAGCAGTTGACCGGTCTTCGCCTCGGCGTCGTCGGTAAGCCCTCCGACTGGTTGATTGCCAGCGATCTTGACCGCGCGGCCTGCAACAAGAAGCTTGGAGTAGAAATCGTGGAAGTTCCGATGGAGGCGTTACTGGACGCTTATAAAACCGCGCCTGCCGTTGAAAACGAATGGACGACGGGTTTGCGCGCGCTCGGCTATGACGTGGGGGAAATGGACAAAGCGCTCGCAATCTATTCTGCACTCAAGGTGATCGTCGCAAAATATAGCCTCGGCGCAATCACCGTGCGCTGCTTTGATCTGATCGGCACTGTCTGCACCACGGGGTGTCTCGCGCTGGCGATTCTCAATGCCGAAGGCATCTATGCCGGATGCGAGGGGGATGTTCCCTCTACGCTCTCCATGGCGATTCTCGGCGCGCTCAGCGGGCAGCCGGTGTTTATGTGCAACCCCAGCCGCATCGACACGCGGGCGGGGTATATGGTGCTCGCACATTGCACATTGCCTGTCAACATGACGCGGAGCATGACGCTGACCACGCACTTTGAATCCGGCA
>JAUYTF010000161.1 GCA_030695285.1 Eubacteriales bacterium
CTTTCTTCGGCATACGATGCTCCTCTGGTGTGATGATTCGTTTATCGATCTATTTGTTTTTTTGATTCGTTCTGTTCTTCGGTTTCCGGTTTTTCACCGCCATAACCACGATCCCCGCGACCACCAGCGCGATCACGCCCGCAAAGACGAACAGGATCGGGTCGACCGCCTGCTCCTCCGGCTCTACGGTTGCTACAGGCGACACGCTTGGTCGCGGCATCGGTGTCGGCCAGGGTGTCGGTGTCGACCTAGGCGTCCGTGTCGGTCTCGGTGTGCTCGTCGGTTTCGGCGTGGTGTTGATCGTCGTCTCCGCCCATTCGTTGATCTCATCGGCGGGCAGAATCGTAAGCCTTTGCCGCACCCAACTTGCGACGGTCGAGCGCGTCCACTCAAACTCGAATTCGTCGGAGCAGTAGATTTTCTCTACCGAGTCTTCGTCGAGAATGCGGCCGACATCTTCCGGTGGCAACCCAAGGAAGTAGACGTTTTTGGCGTTCGAGATCGCGGGGTAGCCGAAGTCGTAGTCACTGCCTGAGAGGATGACGGTGTCGATGGAGGAAAAATCGAAGCTCTTATCCGTTTTCTTATGCGGATTGACGATATACCCTCTGTCATAATAGAAGACAGTAAAATCTAGCTTCTCAGGAACTCTCAAAACATATAATTTGCATCCAGCAAAAACATTCATTCCGATTTGCTGGAGTGAATCTGGGAGAATCATCACTTTCAAGTTATTACAAAAGTTAAATGCTCCTCTTCCGATGGATTCTAGCCCTTCCGGCAGGTTAATATTGCACAGTTGTTCGCAATCGCCGAACGCACCACCTTCAATTTTCTTCAAATTATCTGGAAGTACAACCTGTTTCAAATTTTCACACTCGAGAAACGCATTCTTACCGATTTCAGTTACTTCTGAAGGAATAAGTAGATATTCAATTTTAGAACCAGCAAATGCAAAGGATGGAATAATGCGGAGATTCTTAGGTAATGTAATGCTTCGCAAGTTTGTGCAATAAATAAAAGCACTATCCTGCAATTCAATCAATGATTCTGGCAATACAACACTAGTTAATCCTTCACATCGAGAAAAAGCCGACGTTCCAATCACTTCAAGCGATTCTGGAAATCGAATGGTTGTTACATTCCTCTTGAGAAATGCTTGTAATGTGATCGTCTTTATCCCCTCCGGAATCATAACATCTGTGACTCCCATTTCAGAAAGCACTAGTTCTTTTGTTTCCGTGTTAATTAAAAGGCCATCAACAACTTGAAATATCTGGTTCCCCGCTTCTACCGAAATCTTAAGAGGAAAAAGCTTTAGATACTTACTGTAATCGTAATATGGCTCACCGTTTTTATCATACCCGACCACCTCGCACGAATCGAAGAAATCTGGACTTGGCAAATCGTTCGGCAAATCATACAGTCGAAAATACGTCACATCTTTTCCAATTACTAGTTCTCTAACCTCTGGTTTAAAACCATCCCGAATACAGTTTGCCCAACCTTGATTGCTTTCAATCGTTAAAACTCCGTCAGTGGACATGCTCCACCCTTCGCCGTCATTTGCTTCGTAATCCTCATAACCGCCAAGGGCTTGGGCACTAAAACATGCAATTGAAATGCAAAGAATAAATATTGTCATTAGGAGTGTTCTTCTCGATTTAACCATGCTTTTCCTCATTTCTCTTCGCCTTTATTATAAGGTCATCTTCTGTCATTCTATTCACTTGTATAAGCGTCGAATCTTCCCCGTCGCTATCATGTGTTTCTTCCCTGACTCCAACGACTTGAACCGATCCATTCTGAGCCTCTATCATAAGCTCATTGCCGATATAAATCGCTGTATGTTTGATTTCACCAGTTTCATCACCTTGCCAGAAAAGTGTATCGCCCGGCTTTAAGTTGTCAATATTCAACTCACCGTCTGCGACAGACCAAACTGGCTCTTTAGTTGCTGCATACTGGTACTCTGCCTTCTTAGTGACCCCATAGACACCTAAATACTGGTCCACTTCCGTAACGGCCCATTTCACAAGCGCCGAACAATCTATTAACATATCACTATAGTACCCTTGTCCTGCCGCGTCTTTGTACTTTAACCCCACAAGTTGCATCGCCGCTCTGGCCACTTGAGCACCAAAGCTATCGTCTTCTGGTGGAATAAGCTCACCGATCGGTATATTGTGCCCGAATTTGTTCCCGTTTGCGTCTTTCTTAACATACACTGGTTTAACACAGTTTTCATATATCTGCATCATCACCCGATCATAATACTCTTGAAATTCCCCCACTTTCACCGCACCACTTCTTAGGTCTCTGTTGTATCTCTCGACTTCCTCCAAGAAGACTTCTTCTTTATATGCTTTTTGTTGCGCATAAATCTCATTCTGCTCTTCATTCTGCGAATATTGTCTTCCATAATAAAGAATCGCTTTCATATCCGACGCACTAAGCCCATCTGTTTGGATTGACCCAAGTTCTGGCATCATAAGTTGTGTGTAATACTTAGGATCTTTAAGCTCAATTACTACTGGGTATGGATCACCATTCGCGGATTCAGTATTCGAATAAAGATAAAACGTTGTCTCGCGGATTATTCGTCCTTTTTCTTCTTTGGTTAGGGTTCCGAGTACTGCTTGCTTTGATAGTTCCTTTTTCACTTGCTCGACAATTTCTTTCTGCTCTTCGGTCAAGTCGTAGATATCAATTTTTGATGAACCCAAATATCCATAGAAATCATCAATCGCTTGTGCCGCTCTCTTCATAGCTGCCTCATATCTCCGGCGCTGTTCTTCCGGTGATACACCAGTAAACTGGGCTGGCGATTCTATTCCTGAAACAGTTTCAGCATCGTCTGTAGATGAATCATTATATGGCTCATCGAACAATGTTTCCCAAAGATGATCTTCACGATCCTTCTGGTCTTGTATTAACTCTAGCCTAACACCAGGTTCATCCTTTTGGATCTCACTCATAGTCGGTATATGATATTCTGGTCTTATGCCTTCCTTATATCTTGACCGCACACCCTCTTCATCTTTTTGAACCTCGCTCATCGTTGGTGTGCGTCCGTTTGTCCCACCGCTCTTATTCTCTTGGTTCTTCGTCGAGAAGCAAGCACGATCCGCCTCATTCAGCCGTCTTTCTACTTGATCCTGTTTCAGCTTCAGCGGATTGACCTTTACCTTAACATCTGGGTTCACAAGATCATCGTTCGATGCTGGCGCAATCGGGACGGTTGCCGCTTTTAGGTTTTCTTTCGTTTTTTTCACCGCGGCGATTAGCATGTTGCTGTCTAGGTTGCTAAAATTATAGTTTCCGTTTTTCATTTTTGTACCCCTTTCTTGTGGTAAAGAAAGCGTACAATACAAACACCGCGAAAAATTACGATAATTCCAAAATTCGGGAATTCTTATAATTCTGAAGAACGCCTAAAAGTCGAGCTTGTTTTATTATACCGAACATTCGTTCAGAATGCACGCTCTAATTTTGTAGAAAAAAGGCGGAAACGCATCGCGCTCCGCCTGAGATCTTGCCTGCTATTTTGTTATGATTTGCCCGTTTACGCGCCCTTCAGGTTCTCTTTGAGCTCTAAAATCTTCTCTTCAATCGTCGATATCGTCTCCAAAAACATCTCGTCTGGTTGTCCCGTCGGGTCACTCAGCCCCCAGTCCTCGCGCCGCTCTGCGGGCAAATACGGGCACTGAACCCCGCAGCCCATCGTGATGACTACATCCACAGGCGGCAACTCGGAGACGAGCTTGGAGCGCTGCGTCAGCTCCATATCCACGCCATAGCGCACTTTCATGAGGCGCACCGCGTCTGGATTGATGCGGGGTTTGAGCTCCGTCCCAGCGGAATAGCTCTCAAACACATCGCCCGCGAGCAGTTTGCCAAGCGCCTCGGCAATCTGGCTGCGGCAGGAATTGTGGGTGCAGATAAA
This sequence comes from Eubacteriales bacterium, assembly GCA_030695285.1. Taxonomy (GTDB): domain Bacteria; phylum Bacillota; class Clostridia; order Christensenellales; family CAG-138; genus UBA7703. The sequence goes on from JAUYTF010000161.1 coordinate 3,947, forward strand.
CGCGACTCTCTTCATGCTGTTTGCTCCTCCGTCACGATAAGAAACTCTTCTTAGCATCCTATTTCATCGGCTCAGCATCATAAAGGGTGTTGATCTCTTCCAAACCCGATTGACCGAGCGCTTTTTCCGTTAAGAACGCAATCAGCGGAATGCCCACAATGCTCAACGCAAGCCGCACCATCGTGAACTTCAGCCCCATGCTGGAGGCCTCAAACGCGAGCAGCGGAATCTTCGTGGTAGACCAGGCGCCGATGAAAATCAAAACATTCATCAAACTACTGCCTTTTTTGAGCATCACCACCGCAAAGGGAAACGCCGCGTACAGCGGACCCGCCGCCGCGGAGCCGAGCAGGAACGCGATCAACACGCCCTTGAATCCCGAGCCCTTGCCAGTATATTTCATCATGGTCGCGCGGTCAACCCAAACATCCAATAATCCGAGTAAAATAAAGATCGGCGGCAGGACGGAGAGCATCTCCTTGAAGCTGCCGAGCGTGTTGTCCAGCGCGGTTTTGCCCAGCTCGGGCAAGACCATTCCTGCGACCACGCCCGCTGCAAGCAGGAGAAAGAAGGCACCGTAGCGCTTGAGAAAAGGCTTCTTTTGATTGCCCTGCTGACCGCCTATCTTTCCTGCAGTGTTGTTTTGCTGCGCCTGTTGCTCCGGCGTTTTGGCCGCCGTTTTGTCGGAAAAATCTTTCACTTGCTCATTCATCCTAACACCACCCCCATCACAACCGCAACCACCAAGGAATAGAAAAACGCTGCTATATTTCTCGTCAGCGTTGCGCGCATGCCAAACGTCTTTCGCTCGATGGGAATCGTAACGACACCAACCATCATGAGCGTGGAGACAAACGCCGCCAGCTGCATATACCCCGCTCCGCTCTTGAGCAGTGCCGCCGCCAGAGGAAACGCGACAAACCCCGGCATCAGCGTAACGGAGCCGAGTAGCGCCGCCGCGATCACGCCGAGAACCCCGCTCTCCGCGCCGAGCAGCTTGCGGATGGTCTCAGGCGGAAAGATGGCAATCGCGAATCCGATGATCAGGAATATGACCAGAACCTGCGGCAGGATGCTCTCAAACGATCTCCATGCCTTCATCAGCGCGGCTTTCGTCTTCTGCCGGTCTTTAAAGAACGAAATTGCGAGCCCTATGATGGCAAGCGCGTAAAGGATATAAGTAAACAATCGTAGCTCCTCCGGTTCGAATGGTTTTAAACAGATCCGCATTGCAGTAAAAGATTCTGAAAAAATCTCTTTCAGCAGGCGTAAAGCGTTCTTGTGGTTCAGCGCGGGCAGGATGCTTGGATCCTATCCGCTCATCCTATCCCCCGTCCGGATGTCTCGTCTGTCGTTTTTCCAACGCAATGTTAAAAGCGATTTTTTTGTATCAGTGAAACCCAGTATGGAGATAATCCGCGATTTGTCAATATGACTTGTCACGGAAAAACGGCGAAGCACAAAAAAACCGCCGGAGATCCGGCGGAATCGAGCGCATGTTATTTTTCTTTGGCTTGTTCCGTGCAGTTTTCCCGCACACTGCAGCCTGCGCAGTCGCTGCCACCGCAACACGCACCGGAGGATTTCCGCCGGATGGCCCAACGCACCGCGAGAAACATTGCAAACGCAATGAGCGCAAGAATGAAATAATCCGCGGCATTCACCAAAACAATCCCCCGATCTGATATGCGGCAAAGGCGACAAGCCATGCGATGCCGCACTGCATGAGCACCACGCCGAGCGTTGCCCAGCCGGACTTGAGCTCCTTGCGAATGGTCGCAACCGCCGCGATGCAGGGCGTATACAACAGCGTAAAGAGCAAAAAGCTTACTGCGGAGAGCGTCGTAAAGAGGCTTGGCAGCGCCAGATGCAGCTGTACGATTCCCGTGCCCAGCAGCACGGAGAGCGTGCTGACCACCGCTTCTTTGGCGACAAAACCGGAGATGAGCGAGGTTGCCACCCGCCAGTCTGCAAACCCCAGCGGACGGAAGATCGGCGCGATGCCGCGGCCAATCACCGCGAGCAGGCTGCCTGCGCTCTCGCTCACCACGTTGAGGCGCAGATCAAACGTCTGTAAAAACCAGATGACCACGCTCGCAAGTAAAATGATGGTAAACGCGCGCTCCAGAAAATCTTTTGCCTTTTCCCAGAGTAGCAGCAAAACGTTCTTGGGCGACGGCATGCGATAGTTTGGCAGCTCCATGACAAACGGAACCGGCCTTCCGCGAAACGCAGTGCCCTTTAACAGCAATGCTACGAGAATGCCAAATATCATGCCCGCTACGTACAGCCCGATCATCACTAGTGCCTGCGCGCGCGCGAAAAATGCCGCGCAAAACACCGCATAGATCGGTATCTTTGCCGAGCAGCTCATAAACGGCGCGAGCAGTATCGTCATCTTGCGGTCGCGGTCACTTGCCAGCGTGCGTGTTGCCATGATGGCGGGCACGGAGCAGCCAAAGCCGATCAGCATCGGCACAAAGCTGCGGCCGGAAAGGCCGATCTTGCGCAGCAGGCGGTCCATCACAAACGCAACCCGCGCCATATAGCCTGTGTCCTCCAGAATCGAGAGGAAGAAAAACAGCGTCACCACGAGAGGCAAAAAGCTTAGCACACTGCCGACCCCCGCGAAGATGCCATCCACCACGAGGCTCTTTACCACAGGGTTGATGCCGTACGCCGTCAGCCCCTGATCGACTACTGCCGTCAATGCGTCTATGCCGGAGGTGAGCAGATCCGAAAGCGAGCTGCCAATGACATGGAACGTCAGCCAGAAGATGAGAAACATCACCCCGAAGAACACCGGCAGCGCGGTATATTTTCCGGTGAGGATTCTGTCGATCCTGACGCTGCGGCGGCGCTCCTTGCTTTCGCGGCACTTGACCACGGACGCCGCAACCACACCTTCGATAAAAGTATATCGCATGTCTGCGAGCGCTTCGTTGCGGTCAAAACGGGTTTCGTGCTCCATCTCCAGCACACTGTGCTCGACGAGCTCGAGCTCGTTTTGATCCAACTCCAACCGTTTTGAAAGCGACGCATCACCCTCGATCAGCTTCGTTGCGCAAAAGCGCGGCGAAACGCTGATGGCGCGCGCGTGGTCCTCGATGACGTGCGCAACGGCGTGGATGCAGCGATGCACCGCACCGTCCGGGCAAAAATCCTGCACCGCAGGGATCATGCGCCGCATGACTGCGTTCATCGCCTGGCTGACCAGCTCAGAAACGCCTTCATTCTTTGCCGCTACGATGGGCACGACCGGCACGCCGAGCTGACGGCTCATGAGCTGTACATCGATAGAGCCGCCGTTGTCGCGCACTTCGTCCATCATATTCAGCGCAACCACCATAGGGATGCGCAGTTCCAGCAGTTGCAGCGTGAGATAGAGGTTTCGCTCGATATTCGTAGCGTCCACGATGTTGATGATGCCGTCCGGTTTGGCATCGAGTATGAAATCGCGGGAGACAATCTCCTCCTGCGTATAAGGGCGAATGGAGTAAATGCCCGGTAGATCGACGACCTCAGCGCCCTTAACGCCGCGAATCGCGCCGCTTTTTTGCTCCACCGTCACGCCCGGAAAGTTTCCGACATGCTGATTGGAGCCCGTAAGCGCATTGAACAGCGTCGTCTTGCCCGAATTCTGGTTTCCCGCAAGCGCAAATACCATTTTCGTCTCCCTCTTCCTCTGCAAGCGCGATATTCCGCGCATCGTCTTTGCGCAGCGTCAGCTCATAGCCGCGCACGCAGATCTCGATCGGGTCGCCCATCGGGGCGACTTTGATCATGGTCACTTTCGTCTTGGGGATCAGCCCCATATCGAGCAGCCGTAACCTGAGCGCGCCTTCGCCGCCGACAGCGCGAATCACACCAGTGTTCCCAATTTTCAGTTCATCCAGAGTCATGGTTTTTTCCGCTCCGTTATCCGCCTGCGCCTGCCGATCCGCCATCCGGAGGCGGCTCCTGCTGCAATGTTTCGATCAGGCGCAGAAAGTTAGTGTTCTCTAACTAGCGTCAGAAGTTTACTGCTTCTACCCGCCCTTGTCAATCCCCTTTTTTCGAAAAGCGCGTGCTTTTCATGCGCCCGGCCATGCAGTTACCCGCATTTGATTTAAACTTGAAATTCACGGCGTATGGGTGTAGCATAGAAACAAGAAGCGGAGGTGCTATCATGCAGGTCAACGAATCGATTGAAGACTATCTGGAGCAGATTCTGATTCAGCAGGAGAAAAACGGCTGTGCGCGCTCTGTTGATATCGCTACGAGTCTAGGTGTCACCAAGGCGAGCGTCAGTCACGCGACAAAACTCCTGCGGGAGAACGACTATATCCTCATGGCGGACGATAAATGCATCACGCTCACAGACAGCGGGCGCGCGATCGCCGAGAGTATGTATCAGCGGCACCGCGTGCTTGCGCGGTTTCTGATGCGCCTTGGCGTGCACGAGGAGACCGCCTTTGCGGACGCCTGCCGCATGGAGCACGACATCTCCGCGGAGACGTTTTCCGCCATCTGCCGTCATGCAGAAAAGGGCTGGGAGTAACAAGATTTTTGATCACAAATTTTTGATGTCTTCGGCAACACAAAAGCCATCCGCGAACGCGGATGGCTTTATGATTTTCGTTTCTTACCCCTAAAAATCGTCACCGCCTTACTCCAGATATGTATCTTTTTCTATAGATACAATCCGTTGTTACCCCTGAAAATCGTCGCCGCCACCTGCCGGCGTCGGTGTCGGGAGTGTGGTCAGCGCGTCTGTTGTGGTGACAGGTGAATATGGCAGACCCGTGATGTCGTCGATTCCGTCTCCGTCCGCGTCCACTGGCAACAGGCTCAAATCGGTGGTGTCGCCCGCAACCTCAATCGGCGTGCGGTCGGTGTAGGACGTGGTGGAGTACACCGTCCCGCCCTTTGCGGAGAGATAGAGCGTGCCGCTGTTGATGCCCTTGCTGAAAAACTGCGGCAAAAGCTTTGCCAGCACATCGGCTTTCGTCGTCAGTTCCGTCGCCTGTCCGATATGAATTTTCAGCCCGCTTTCCGCAGTCATCGTGATGGCCAACGGCGTCGTCAGGTCGATGGACTTGATCGAGCCGACCAAATCATACTGCTCCAGCACAGCGATGAGCTGCACCAGCGTTGCGGTGGAAAAGTCGTTTCCCTGGCCGAGCCGCTGCCCGAGCTGAAAGCCCGTGACGGTCACGCCCGTGACCTGAACCAGGTCGGAGATATCCGTTCCGCCCGCCATGGAGAGCACGAAACCGTTTTTGTCGATGATCACGTTGCTGTCGAGTCCGACGATGCCTGCAATGGGCTTGCGCTCCGTCACCAGGATGCGTACGCGGGCAGGGAAGATATACGTTACCGAGTCCACCTGCAGATACGGGTCCTGGGCAATGTTGCTCTCCGCCTCGTCTAAATCGACAAAAAGCATATGCGTGCCAAGCTTGAGCTCGGAGCGCTCAATAATATACTCCGCCTTGTAGTTCTCGTTGCCCAGCACCACGATGTCTGAAAGCAAAAAGCCGTAGTACAGCGCAACCCCGACGGCAACGAGAATCAATATCACGAACACCAGATTGCCAAATAGCTTGGTGGTAATGGCAGTGCGCTGTTTTTTGCGCAGCTGGCGCTCGATAAACTCCTCGTGCTTACGCGCGGCCTCTCTTGCGCGCGCTTTCTTCTGCGCTTCGGCCATGCGGATGGTCTCTTCGGTTTCGTTGATGTGGATACGCGCGGTTGTCGAAGCGCCCGTGTGGAAAATGCGCGTGCGCGTGGTGTGCCCGCGCTGCGGCTCCTCTTCGTCTTCGTAAAAATCGTCGTCCACGTGATCAAAGAGGTGGATCTTCTGATCCTTCTTCGCTTTCGCTTTCGGTAGTTCGCTCGTCTGCGGCTTAGCGGTGTAGCGCATGCGCGCGGTATCCGTAACTACTTTTTCGCCGTCTTCCCACGTGAGCCGGGCGAGGTATTCCGCGTCCTCCTCGTCCGAAAACTCAACATCATCCTCGCTGAATAAATGCTTGAGCGGCGGCTCTGGCGGCTCGCCATACTGGCGGTTCGCCAATGCCGGGTCAAAATCGTCATCTGAAGGAACCGGCTCAAAGAAATTCGCCCAAAAGCTTTTTTTCTTCGTACCGGCCGCGTGATTGTTCGGTTGTTTACCCTTGTCTTTTGCCATCTATCCAGACTTTCCTATGTCGCTTGCACTGCTGTTTGCCGCCGAGCAACGCCGCACTATGCGCGCACCCGCTCGTTTCTCACGCGCGTGGCCCTCTTATCTGCCGTCTCGGGATCGGCTGCCTGCATACTGTTGAATCGGGCGATGTTCAGTAATACCCCCATCGCCGCAAGGAAGATCATCATCGAAGACCCGCCCGCGCTGATAAAGGGAAGCGCCTGCCCCGTGGTGGGCAGCACCCCTACGCAAACGCCGATGTTCACGAAGACCTGCAAGCCGAAAACAACTGTGATACCGCCTGCAAGCATGCTGCCGAAACGATCGCGGCACAGCAGCGCGATGCGAATGCCGCGGTACACAATGAAACCAAACGCCATGAGCACAAGCAGAGCGCCAACAAGGCCGAGCTCTTCGGCGACGATTGCAAAGATGAAGTCCGACTCGCCATACGTCATGTAGAGCAGTTTCTGGCGGCTGTTGTTCAAGCCAACGCCAAAGAGTCCGCCAGAGCCAAGCGCATAATATGACTGGATCAGCTGATAACCATCCCCAAGCGGGTCTTTCCAAGGGTCTACGAACGATGTCAGCCGCGCAAGGCGGTAAGGCTCAATGATCGCAAGCAGCGCAAACAGCGCCGCAAGCACGATCGCCAGCAGAAACATTTGCTTGCCCTCGCAGCCGCCGATAAAAAGCAGCGCGTACCCCATCAGTCCCATAATAACCGCCATAGACATGTTTGGCTGCAGCATGACCAGACCGCAGATCACCCCGATGACCAGTAGCATCGGCAGCATTCCTTTGGTAAAAAGGTGCATGACCTTGTGCTTCTTCGACGCGAACGAAGCCATGTAGAGCATCATGCCGAATTTTGCAATCTCGGAAGGTTGAATGCTCTGTCCGCCGATAACGATCCAGCGGCGCGCGCCATTTGTCGTTTCGCCAAAGATCAGCACCGCCACAAGCATCGCGATGGAAATAAGGATGGCAATGAGCTTAAACCGCTCCAATTTACGGAAGTCGAGGAACGATATGGCAAGCATCATCGGAAACCCGATTGCAAGATAAACGGCCTGTTTGCGGATGAAATAGTAACCGTCATAGCCCACAGATGCGGTGTTCTGCGCATAATAATAGCTCGCCGAAAACACCATGACCAGTCCGAATGCGCAAAGCAGACCGATCACGAGAACGATGGGATAATCGATATGGCCGAGATTGCGCTTTGGCTTGGCTACGGCGCGTCTTTCCATATTTTCTCCGAATCTGTCGAGTATTTGAGAAACCGCGGCAAGGTAGGCCTTGCCTGATGCCGATTTTCTCGTGTCTGGGGCGGGATCGCGACCATTTGTCGCAATGATGCATCGTGTATCATACCAAATGTTGCGCGTCTACGAAAGGTGATGCTGCATTTGTTTTCAGAATCTTTCCAAAATAATCGCTTTCTTTCGCTTGACGGGCAGTTTCGCAAAATCAGCGTGTTTTACGCGAAAAACGGGACGCCCAGCGCCCCGTTTCGATGATTTATCGCTTCTCTTGCGCATGTTGTCAATGCGCCATCATCTGTTTCACTCTCCAAACACCTGCGAGTGGATGACTTTTTTAATACTCGTCCGGAATCTCTACTTTCCCAGCACCTGCGTTCGAATGACTTGGTTCCATTTTCCCTTCTCCTCTCGGATGGGAGAATGCGCGCTCTCTTCAAACCAAATCCAGGTCTTTTGGGGCGCTTCCAGCGCGTCAAACCAGCGCTTTGCCAGTTCCGACGGCGTGTTGCGGTCGTGCCTGCCCTGCGTAATCCATATAGGCACAGAAAGGCTGGTTACGGTTTGATCGAAATCGCACACGATCACCTCGTGCCAAAGCTCGCGCAGGTTGTAGAAAGCGCCCTTGGCATAGCCCGCGATGTCGAGCAGCGTATATTCCGGCGAGCGAAGGATGGGCAGCACCATAGACGAAATCAAGTTTTCCTTTTTGCCGTGCGCTGCGCCGCCATATCTCGTCATGAATTTGCGCTGCACCGTGAGATCGTCCAGCGACCGGTAGAAGCCGTTCACGGGCGCGCCGATGCGCGCGAGCGCCTTGAGCGCCTTCTGATCGCCGCGCTTTGTCGCCTCGCTTAAAACGAACTCGTAGGATATGCGCTCGTTTTCCGCGCCGTTTGCGAGCTGTCCCATGCCGATATACCCTGCGATTTTCTCCGGGACTTTCAAGCAGAGCAGCACGCCGAGATAGCTGCCGTAGCTGTGCCCCACAAGATAGATTTTCTCCTGGCCGAATCTGGCGCAAAGCCAGTCTATCGCTGCAATTGCGTCCTGCATGACAGTCTCCAGCTCCATGTGCTCAGCCGCCTGCGCGCGGTTATAGCTCTTGCCTGCGCCGCGCTGATCGAAACACACGAGCGTGCAAATATCCGTGAGCGGAGCTTGATCCTCCAGCACATGGTGCCGGTCGCAAACGCCGGGCCCGCCATGCAAAAACAGGAGCACGGGGTTTTCTTCGCGCGTGCCACGGATGCGAAAGTCCAGTGTTGTGCCGTTGAGCGCGAGCTTGAGATGCTCGTCGATGGGAAATGTTTTCTTCATTTTTTCACCCCTTCTACCGTCGTTTGCGCCAAGCAAACCTATCTATATAAGTCTTCCTTATCTTACAACGTTTTTTTGCGCGCGTACAGCAGGCGGCTAGATGTGTGAACTTCTTGCTACGATTCCGTAAACACTCTTTTACGGATGAGAGTGAGAATTCCATGTTTCATGCATGTTTGTTTCAAGAAGCGTCAAGATATCTAAAAAATTGAAGCAAAACAAGAATAGTTCTCTTTTTTTGCCGCGCAAGCGTCCATAATCCCCCATCCCCTGCCTCGATTGACCCCCCGCCAAGCGTGGTGCTATACTGTAGCCAGTTTTAACTTGCATCGTCCGCGCGGCGTGCGCAAAAGCCGGCTTTTTTAACCCGCGGCGCGCTCCGGCAGGAAAGGAACCACGATTCATGACGAACCGAACCAAAGCGCTCGCCCTCACGTTAGCGCTGCTTCTCACTTTTTCGCTGGCGGCCTGTGCGCTGCCCTCTCCCGTTCCCGTCGAGGACGGCTCACCCGGCGTCGCCTCCGATTTTGCGCCGGGCAACAGCGCCGCGCAGCAATCCTCCGGCGAGTATGTGGTGGATACCACGGACATGGCAGGCAACGCCATCCGCCTGAACGCATATCCCGCGCGCATCGTCGTGCTCGACCCGGCAAACTGCGAGATTCTCTACGCCATCGGCGCCGGCGAGAGCGTTGTCGGCCGCTCGATCAGCTGCGATTACCCGAACGAGGTCAACCTCTTGCCCTATGCTACGGTAGACGGGAAGAACGACCCGGAGCTGTTACTGCTGCGCGAGCCACAGGTCGTCATCATGGGCGCGGAGGATGCGGCGGATGCGGATCTCGTTTCCGCGCTCGCCAGCGCGGGCGTTATCACGGTAGTCACCAACGTGATGGATGTGAACAACATGTATGGCGCAATCTCGCTGCTTGGCATGATCACCAACCACACAACAGAGGCAAACGCGCTCGTTTCCCAGCTCATCACCGCGCTTGCCGCCATGCAAACAAAGATATCCGCCCACAGCGAAACGGTTTATCTGGAGCTCTCGCCGCTGGCAGAAGGCTTGTCGACCCTCGGCGGAGGCAACATCTTCACCTCGCTGATCTCTCATCTAGGGTTTCATAACGAGTTTGAGGATCAATCCGGCCTCATCAGCGTCACGCAGGATCAGGTGGTCGGCCGCTCGCCGGATATCATCCTTACCGTTGCGCGGGATCGCTCGCTGGATGAAGCCGACCCGAACGCAACGGCGGACCCGAATGCAACGACAGACCCCGCCGTGACTGCGCTGAGCGGCCCTGCGGAGATCCTCGCGCGCAGCGAATGGGCCGGGGTGGACGCGGTGAAGAACAGATGCGTCTTCTACATAGACGCCGCGCTGATCACGCGCGCCGGCCCGCGCATTTTAGAGGGAATCAACGCGCTCTATACCGCGCTGTATGAAGGCAAGCAACCTGAATTCCAATAATATTGATAACCGTCTTCTGCGGAAAGTTTTCTCGCGGATTCTCACAATTAACATCCTTGCGCGCAAAAAAACAGCGCTTTGGCAAAGCCAAAGCGCTGTTTTCGTTCCGGTTTATTACACGATCGCCGTAAAGGCTTCCTTGTCCATCCCGCAGACGGGGCAAACCCAATCTTCCGGGATGTCTTCCGTATCAAAAAGAACGTCCGGTACTCACCGGACGTTCAGCCCATCGACAAACCCTGTCGGTGGGCATTTTTTTTGCAAAAAGGCGAAGAAACCAAAAGGAAAAGAGGCGCAAATGTCGAATATTATAGTAAGAAAACAAGAGGAGAAACGGCATGCTGAAGCGCAAAGAATCGGAACAAATGCAGCTGGAATTGGTGACATATGATCTATTGGTGAGGCCGGATCACCTGCTAAGGAAGATCGACGCGGTCATCGATTTCTCGTTTATTCACGACCTTTGCGCGCCGCTGTATTGCCCAGACAACGGCAGACCGGCCATCGATCCGGAGATTTTGTTCCGCATGCTGTTTGTCGGTTACCTGTATGGAATCCGCAGCGAAGTGCGGCTTTGCGAGGAGATTCAGGACAACAACGCTTACCGTTGGTTCTGCGGGCTGGGCTTGACGGAGAAGGTGCCGGATCATGCGACGATCAGCGTGAATCGGAAGCGGCGATTTCGCAACAACGATATCGCCGAGCAGATTTTTCAGGAGATATTGAATCAGGCGCAGCAGAAGGGGCTCGTTGGAGGCAAGATATTGTATACCGACAGCACGCATGTCAAGGCGCTGGCGAACAAACACAAAAAGGTCGAGGTTACTGTCACGCGCACGCCCAAAGCCTATATGTGCGAACTGGATGCTGCGGTTGCCGAAGAGCGAAAGAAACTCGGCAAGAAACCATTCGATGACAAGAACGATCCACCAACGACGGGTAAGATTCAGCAGAGCAAATCCGATCCTGACAGCGGACAACTGCACAAGGAAGGCAAGCCGGACGGATTCCACTACAGCGAGCACAGAACCGTAGACAGCCGATACAATATTATCGTCAACACGCACGTTACTCCCGCGAACATCAATGACAACGACGCAATTCCCGTGGTTCTACAGCAGATTCAGAAACGTCTTGGGAAACTCCCGTTCTATATGGGCCTTGATGCCGGATATCACAACGCTGCCGTCGCGCACCAACTCAAGAGCAACAACATTCAGCCGATTTTAGGATATCGAAGGCACACGCACCCACACGGCACATACGGGAAATACAAATTCCGCTACGATTCCGCGCTCGACTGCTATATCTGCCCGCAAGGATGCCCGTTGAAACACACGACCACGAACCGAGAAGGTTTTCGTAAATACTGCTGCGACACACAAACCTGTCAAGCATGCCCCAAAAGAACAGAGTGTTTCGGTGCTAGTAGTAAGCGAAAAGAGGTGACGCGGCATGTATGGCAAGACGATCTGGATCAGGCAGATGCCTTTACGAAAACTCCGGCGGGAAAGAATCTCTACGCTTGGAGAAAACAAACGATTGAACGATCTTTCGCGGACGCCAAACAGCTCCACGGCTTTCGCTATGCTCGCATGCGCGGCAACGCCAACATGCGCGAGCAAGCCTTCCTCACCGCAGCTGTTCAGAACATGAAGAAAATGGCTTCCCTGCTCTGGAAGCCACTTTCGCGCTTGTTTCATGCCCTCTTGCAACGCTACTATTTGATATGGCAAACCCCATGTCTCGCGTGAAACATGGGGTTTGACGATGAGCTGAGCAGCTCAGGCTGCTTTTTTTTATTTTCGATAAGAGCTCACGCTCAAAATAACATGGGATAACATTAAATTATCCGGTGTTTTAATCCTTGACATTGCGTTGCAACAGAGGATTTTATATGGTCAATAAACATGGCAAATATGGAAGACGATAAACTGACTAGTCTGATACCCGCACAGAATTCGCTATATGCTGCTGCAAAGGTTTTAAGCAAATATGGCATTGATCTCCACCAATGTTATTTTAGGACCAACTTTCATTTCAATTACTAAAGATGACGATTCGCCTGAAAATGGAACTACTTGAGCATATTATCACCCAAAGAAATTGACTTTCGCCCAAATTCTGTATATAATTGGGCGTAATGAAAGGTGTTGGGCGAATGAGAGTGTTTCAATATGAAAAGATTGCCAAGAAAACATGGGATAGTGAAACTTTGCAGCTGGTCGCTGGAATACGTGAATGCAAAGG
>JAUYTF010000162.1 GCA_030695285.1 Eubacteriales bacterium
CTGTCCGGTGGTCGTGCGCCTGATCACGCTGAGATTTCCCTATCTGTGCGACCATGTCATTCCCATGATGCCGCCCATCGAGCTGGCGGGGAAGATGGCGCGCGAGGAAGCGATTGCAAAGCACCCGGAACTCAAACCGGAGGATATCGCGATCGTATTCATCTCCCCGTGTCCGGCGAAGGCCAGCTATGTCAAGAACGGCTTCTTAGGCGAAAAGAGCCATGTGGACAATGTCGTCTCCATGAGCGATATCTATTTCAAGCTCATCGGTGTTATGAAGAAAAACGTAATTCCCAAAGCCAGCAGCCAGAGCGGCATGATCGGCATGAGCTGGGCGAGCACCGGCGGCGAGGCAAGCGCACTCTTCAACGATAAATATCTCGCGGCGGACGGCATTGAAAACGTCATCCGCGTGCTGGACGAAATCGAGACCGGACACTTTCCGATGCTGCAGTTTGTAGAGCTCAACGCTTGCCCCGGCGGCTGTGTCGGCGGGGTGGCGACGGTGGAAAACCCGTATATCGCGCGGGTCAGGCTGCAGGCGCTCAGGCGCTATTTGCCGGTATCGCAGAATCGATTAGAAAAGGACGATACCGAGGGCTATCCGGAAGAAATCCTCTTCCCTAAAGACCTCGAATATCGACCGGTCGGCAAGTTCGACGAAGATTTAACCACAGCGATGCAGAAGATGAGCGAAATTGAAACCCTAACCTCCTCTCTGCCCGCGCTGGACTGCGGCTCCTGCGGGGCTCCCACGTGCCGCGCGTTTGCCGAGGACGTCGTGCTCGGCGGGCGCAATGTGGACGAATGCATCGTCTACATGCGCGAGCGGATACAGGAGCTTGCCAAGTGTCCCGAGGAGGAAAAGACATGACGGTGCTCAGCCTGAAAGAAGCGCTCAACCTCACCGCGTTTGCCCTGCCGATGAGCGAGAGACAAGTGCGCGGCGGATACGCGGGCGATCTGCTCAGTTGGGTCATGGGTCGGGCTGAGGCGGACGACGCTTGG
>JAUYTF010000066.1 GCA_030695285.1 Eubacteriales bacterium
GCCGGAATGCTACCGGTTTGCAGGAGTATATTCAGAATAATTCAACATTGTCGTGCTAGATCACAGAAGCGATTCAGATTATATGAGACTTGCGTGAAAAAACAAAACATGCCAACTTAACATGCAAAATACTTGTAAAAAATAAGCATTTACTGTTCTAATTGCATATGCTATGATGTAAAAGACCAAATTTGGTATATATTTGGTTCACGTTAGTTTCACGAAAGGTGGAAGTTATGGACGCTATTTTTCAGAACTTTTCGAACTTGACATGGCAGCAGGTTGTCATGTGGGCGATCGGTGGAATTTTGATCTACCTCGCCATCAAGAAAGATATGGAGCCATCGCTGCTCCTCCCCATGGGGTTTGGCGCAATTCTCGTCAACATCCCGATGTCCGGTGCAATCACACAGGTCATCGACGGTGTGAAAGAGATCGGCGTCCTGAATGTTCTCTTCGATGCGGGTATTGCAAACGAGCTCTTCCCGCTGCTGCTGTTCATCGGCATTGGCGCGATGATCGACTTTGAGCCGCTGCTCAACAACCCGAAACTCATGCTCTTTGGGGCAGCTGCGCAGTTCGGCATCTTCGCTACCCTCGTCGGCGCGTCCGCGCTGGGCTTTCAGCTCAAGGATGCGGCATCCATCGCCATCATCGGCGCGGCGGACGGACCTACCTCCATCTTTGTCGCAAACTATCTAAATTCGAACTATATAGGGCCGATCATCATCGCGGCTTACTCCTATATGGCGCTGGTACCGATCATACAGCCGCCGATCATCAAGCTACTCACCACGAAAAAAGAGCGCAGAATTCAAATGGAGTACACCGGCAGCAGCGTTTCTCAGGCGACGAAGATCCTTTTCCCGATCATCGTCACCGTCATCGCGGGCATCTTTGCGCCGCGCTCGGTCGCGCTAGTCGGGTTCCTCATGTTTGGTAACCTGATTCGGGAAAGCGGCGTGCTCGGCTCTCTGTCCGAAACCGCGCAGAAGGTGCTAGCAAACCTCATCACCCTGCTGCTGGGGCTCACTGTGGCGGCCAATATGCAGGCAGAGTCCTTCCTCTCGCTCGAGACGCTGATGATACTCGGCCTCGGCCTTGTAGCATTCATTTTCGACACAGCAGGCGGCGTGGTCTTCGGCAAAGTGATGAACCTCTTCACCATGAAGAAGGTCAATCCCATGATCGGCGCTGCGGGCATCTCCGCTTTCCCGATGGCATCCCGCGTGGTGCATAAGATGGGGCTTGCGGAAGATAAAACCAACCACTTGCTCATGCACGCAGCCGGTGCGAATGTTGCCGGCCAGATTGCCTCCGTCATCGCGGGTGGCGTTCTGCTGAGCCTCATCGTGAAATAAAGGAAAGGAGATACACTCATGAATCTCGAAGCTGTCGCTCCAATCACCGATACATTGAGCATCCTAGGCCTCGGCATGCTGGGCATCTTCATTGTCACGGCCGCGATTATACTCGCCATCACGCTGCTCAACCTGTTGACTGCTCGTGGAAAAAAAAGCAAGGATTCCTGAATTTTTAAGAAGCGCTCCAGCGACCGGCTGAAGAGCGGGTCGCCGACACTTATACGACCGCTGAAAGGCGGATCAGTAAATGGGAGATCGAACTATGGGAAATCTAATTCTGTATGGTGCAATTCTTGTCGCACTTCTGGCATTTGCATATGCCGCATGGCTCTACCTTTGGGTCAAGCGTCAACCCTGCGAAAATCGGAAGATCATCAAGGCAACAGGACTCATCCGTGCCGGCGCGCGCACGTTCCTGCGTAAGGAATACGCCGTTCTGGCCAGATTTGCGGGCGTTGCCGCCGTTCTGATCTTCGTGTTCCTGCCCAAGCCAATCTGGCAGGGTGAAATCGTCCACAATATCTGGATGGTCGTAGCCTACATCTTCGGCACCGTCTTCTCCGCCATCGCTGGCAAGATCGGCCTCGAAGTTGCCACCATCGCAAACGGCCGCAGTGCCGAAGCTGCCAAAAAGGGTATTGCGCCCTCCTTCATGGCCGGATTCCGCGGTGGCGCCGTCATGGGCATGGCGGTAGTCGGCGCAAGCCTCTTGGGCGTAACGCTCGTCTACCTGCTCACCAAGGACGCAACCACGATCCTCGGCTTCAGCTTTGGCGCGAGCTCCCTGGCGCTGTTTGCCAAGGCTGGCGGCGGTATCTTCACCAAGACCGCCGACATCAGCGCAGACCTTGTCGGCAAGGTTGAGCTTGGCATTCCGGAAGACGATCCCCGCAATCCCGCCGTCATCGCGGACAACGTTGGCGACAACGTTGGCGACGTCGCCGGCATGGGCGCGGACCTCTTCGACTCCAACGTTGCTTCCATGGCAGCGGCGCTCGTCATGGGCAGCGCGCTTGGCGGAAACAATGTGGACATGGTGTTTACATTTGCGGCGCTGGGCTTGCTCGCCTCCATCATTGGCGTCATGACCGCACGCATCGGCGAGAAGGGCAGCCCGACCAAAGCGCTCAATTCCAGTACCTATGTCACCACGGCTGCCTTTGCTGTGCTGACCGCCGCTACCACCTACCTCTTCCAGTTCCCCTGGAGAATCTGGGGTGCCAGCATCATCGGCCTCGCCGTCGGCGTCATCATCGGCATCACGACGGATTACTTTACGGATGACTCCAAAAAGCCCGTCCATTACGTAGCGAATGCCAGCAAAACCGGTCCGGCGTTTACGATTCTCTCCGGCTTTTCTTACGGCCTGCTGAGCGTCTTTCCGGCCATGATCGGCATCGGCGTTGCGGCATTCTCTGCTTACAAGCTCTGCGAACCGCTCGGCGGCATCGAGTATGCGCTCTTTGGTATCTCCATGGCAGCCGTCGGCATGCTCTCCATCGTCGGCATGATCGTCAGCAACGATGCGTACGGCCCCATTGTGGATAACGCGCGCGGCCTTGCCGAAATGGGCGATCTTGGCGAAGAAGTACTCGCCATCACTGACGAACTCGACTCCGCGGGCAACACCGTCAAGGCCGTCACCAAGGGCTTTGCCATCGCAGCTGCGGGCCTTACCGTCATCGCGCTACTCGGTGCTTTCATGAGCGAAGTCAACACCGCAGCTGCCGAACTCGGCATTGCGGGCATTCAGAGCTTCGACATCATGAACCCGATGGTTTTCTTCGGCCTGCTCGTGGGTGCGGCGGTTCCCGCTGTGTTCTCGGCAATGCTCATGCTCGGCGTCGATCGCAACGCACAACGCTTGGTCGCGGAAATCCACCGCCAGTTCAACGAGATCATCGGCCTCAAAGAAGGCAAGGAGGGCGTGGAACCGGAATACGACAAGTGTATTGAGATCGCCACAGACGGCGCGCTCAAAGAACTCGTCCCGGCCGGACTCATGGCCATCATTGCGACCTTCGTCGTCGGCTTTATCGGCGGCGTGCAGGCCATCGGCGGGTTCCTTTGCGGTAACATCATCAGCGGCCTCTTGCTTGCGCTCTTCATGAGCAACTCCGGCGGCCTCTGGGATAACGCCAAGAAGTATATTGAGAGCGGCCACGAAGGCGGCAAGGGCAGCGATGCGCACAAAGCTGCAGTCGTTGGCGATACCGTCGGTGATCCGTTCAAAGACACCGCAGGCCCTTCCATCAACACGCAGATCACGGTCGTGTCGCTCATGGCGTCGCTCATGAGCACGCTGTTCCTCACGATCTCGATCTTCTAATCATTTACGTCATCGCGGATGAGCGCGCGTTTCCCTGTGGGGGAGCGCGCGCTTTTTTACGGGCTTATCTTTGCTAAAGAAAAGGCTTGTCTTTGCTAGAAAGCTTCGAATGAAGTAACAGAACCAAAGCACGGGAGACAGCGCGCTCAAGCCGCCTCTTTGCCTGCGTGTTCTGCCAAAATCGACAGGAGGCCTCATAAAACATGATGCATAAATCAATGCCACCAAAATCGACAGGACGCCTCTTTCGAGACGTCCTTACGGGTAAACCACGGCAAATGCTTTTTGATCCCTTCTGGATAGGAAACTGTCACGTAAAAGGAAGAATAAGGTCGGTATTGTTCAAATCGCCGTTTGTACCCTCTGAAGTATATACTACCAGAAAATCGTGAACAAGGCATCAACTGCTTGTAACGATTTTGAAACGGATTGTGAAAAACGGCGCAATCATACGAACGGTTCTCGTTGATGGGAAAAATTCATACAAGACGGGCGATCATTCGCGCAATGCAGCAAACATCGCAGATTGAGCAGTATACTATCTGCCGGTTTGTGCCACTGCGTCTGAAATGAGCACGCCCGCGAGCAGCTGTCCTAACATCGCTGCCTGCTCAAGGCTCACGTGCGCGCCGCGCAGCTCACCGCCGCTGAGTGAGATGCCGCTAAGCTCGCTATCCGAGAGATCCATACCAAAAAACGATGTTTGAAACAACTCCGCGCGGGTGAGCAAACACCGCGCGAACACGGTAGACGACAGCACGCAGCCGGAGAGGGAGCCGCTGGTTAGATCGCAGCCGGTAAAGCGCACATGACGCATCTTGGAGCCGGTGAAGTTGCCATAGCGCGCAACGCAGCGCTCGAACATCGCATCGAGCAGGAACGATTCCGTCAGCGTGACCCCGAGCAGCTTGCAGTCGGTCATCTTCGTGCGCTGCAGCGTTCCCTTTTGTATCTGTGCGTTGGAGATGTCGCACTGCTCAAACATACAGTCGATAAAGGCCGCGCGCGCAAGCGTGAAGCCGGATAGGCGGCAGCCGACAAAGCGGCACTGTCGGAAGGTCAGCCCCGGATATGCGCCGCCCTCAAGCGAGAGGTTCTCAAACAGGATATGTTCGACATCCTCCTGTTCCTCACAAGCGGAAGTAAACGTCGCCTCGATGTCTTCACAGAGCGTATATGATGTTTGTTGCGTTTGATTTCTCATAAAACGGAGTGTAACATACGATTTGAGCCATGTACAGCGCAAAACGAGCAAAAAGCTGCGGTTATCCCGCAACTTTATTTTTTCTGATGCTACTATATCACAAACAGCGGTTTCAAACAAGTCTTGCGCACGTACGCCGCGGAGGCTATGCTTAACATGAAGCGGAGGTGTGTTGCATGCAGCAGGAGAAAGAGGCCGGACTTATTTTGGTGGTGCGGGAGCAGTTCTTGGCGGAGCTGCGCGCAGCCAACGAGACCTCCTCGCGCTATGGATTAAAGCTCAGCGAACAGAGCATGCAGGCGCTCGCGCAGACGCGCACGCGTGCGCTGCTCGACCACGGGCGCGTGGAACTCGGTGCCAGCGCGGTATCCGCGCTTGTCGAAGGGTTTTGCGATTCGCCGTTTTTATTGCAGGAGAATTATGAGGCGACGCTGGCGGAGCTGCTGGACGCGTTTTACTATTTTAAGAATGCAAGCGGAGAACGGGTGGCAGACGACGAGCTGATCGCCGCTATGCGGATGCGCTATGATGCGTACGATGGCGCCGTGGAGGGCGTAACCGGAACGACGCTTGAGGCGCTCTGCCTCGCGCGCAGATTCGGGCTCGCGCAAGACGAAGATGCATGGGAGGACGATGACGATGACGAAGCAGACGATGAATGACGCGCTGCTTCTTGCGCTGCCGGACAGACCCGCGAACATCGAGTCGCCGGAGGAGCTATATCGGCTTTTGTCCGAGCGCATCGAGCGCTATACGATGGGAGACAGCTCGTCTGTTCCCGTTGAAACCGCGACGCGTCTGCTGGAGGGTATTCTCTATTGCGCGCACCTAAACCGCGACTCATCCGCGCAACGCGTGCCGGATAACGCGCCGCTGCTGGAGCGTTGGCAGGCAGGCGTGCGGCGGGCAAAGCGGCTCACAAGGCGCGCTAAGCTGCTGCTACTGGAGGCGCAGCGCCTGCAGCCGCCGCTGACCAACACCGCATTTTGCGATACACTCGCCGCGCTGCCTGCTTTTTTGCGCGGCTATGATCCGGATTTTTTCGCGCATGAGATTCCGTGCTCGATCGATTATCCGCTTGGCAATCCCGTGGCGGAGGCGCATGTTGGCATAGAGTTTTTTCTGGACTATCTGCATCGCTGGCTGGCGGAGAGCGCATTCTTGCGCGCGTTTTCGCCGGAGGCGCTGCGCGCCCTCTATGAGCGATATTATATTGATTATGTCGATCTGCTGGTCAATCTCTACGTGCCCGCCGCGGAGATGGCGGTACTCTGCGCGCTGGCGGGTAAACCCGTGCGCCCACTCCTGCTGGCGGAGGAGGACTATGCTTCGCTCGGGCAGGCGCTCGCGCAGGAGGGGGAACTTGACGCGCGCAGGGACATGTTCCACGCGGCGGATCGCGCGATGGAGGAACTGGATCTTAGCGGCACGCTGCTAGGCAAATACATTCGCAAGACCGCGCTGGACCTGCTCGTGCGCCTGCGCGCGGCAAACACGGGGGAGAAAATGGATTCAATAAATTAGGGCGTGTTTCCGTTGCGCCCTTCGGGCGCGGGATAAATAGAGATATGCGCCTTTGGGCGCGGAGATGATCCATATTGCGCCCGACGGGCGCTTTATATGTAGGGGAGGATATCATCCTCCCGCGTTTAAAAAACTAACAAATATAAAAAAACACAAAAACAGCCCGCAGCGCAAACCACCATATTGCTGCATCCGGCAGCAAATATAAAAAAACAGCCCGCAGAGCTCGATGGGGGGAAAGAGCGCTGCGGGCTTATGCAGTTGCGCGGCGGCAGTGGAAAGAGGGGGGGGGATGAAACTTCCGCCGCGCAGCCCTGCGGACTCGCAGGGGGAGGCGCCATGGGAGAGGCGATGCGCCCTGCGAAGTTGCACGCTTAGGGGAAAGGGGTATCTATCTTCATTCATCGAGAATAGCGGTTTTTGAGCCCTTGCCGCGCAAGCGGCACGGGCTTATGGGTTATCCTTCATAGCGAAGGGCTTCGATCGGGTGCTT
>JAUYTF010000070.1 GCA_030695285.1 Eubacteriales bacterium
CCGTCGTAGCGGCGGGCACGCAGCCGACGAACATCACGGAGATCATGAGCAGTGCAAGTACGAGCGCAATAGACTTCTTCATTTGGATCCTCCTTAATTCTCTCTGCAAACTATAGCGCAGAACATCTTTGTTCGGCTACATGTCGATTGTACTGCTGTGGAAAAGCGCTTCTCAATGGTGGCGGATTACGGTTTTGTCGAAAATATTACACATCTACACAATTCCTTCACAATAACCACGGTTTTGCAACACTGCGCCGCCGGTAAAGGCGGCGTGGGCGGCATATTTCGTTTATGCTTCTTCGCCGTGCACGGCGAATTTTTCAGTGCGTTTGACTTATGCTTTTTCGCCGAGTGCGGCAAATTTGTTGCGGTAGTCCAGCGGGGTCATGCCGTATTTTTTGCGAAACGCGCTGCTGAAATACCGCGCGTCCGAAAAGCCGACGAGTTCGGAGACATCCCCGATCTTTCGGCTCACATCCGCCAGATACAACCGCGAGCGCTCCATGCGCACATCGTTGAGATAATCCGAAAAATTCTGTCCGACGGTCCTCTTAAACAACTCTGATAGATAATTGGGGGAGATGTAGAGCGCGTTTGAAGCATTCTTCAGCGTCAGTTTGGATGGATAATTCCGCTCGATATATTCGATTGCTCGCAGAATCAGCAGATTCTGCACCGGGACTGTCCCTTCCGGCGAGGCAACCGTTCGCCGAAGCGCCTCGGCCCGCGCGGACAACTCCTGCTCGATCTGTTCCAGCGTTTGGGTGATTTCCTCCGGCGAGGTGGGTTTGGTGATGTATTTTCTCACACCGAGCTCGATTGCACGCTGGGCATAGTCAAAGCGGCTGTATCCGCTGATGATGATCACGGGGATTTCGCGGTTTACCTCGCGGATATGATGCACCATATCCAGCCCCTGCATACCGGGCATCTGGATATCGGTGATGATGACGTCCACCTCGTTTTCGTAGAGAAAGGCGAGGGCGCTCTCTGCCTCGGCAAACGCGCCGGAGACGATCCAGCCCTCGCGAAGGCCAAGCAACCTGCCGAGACCTTTGCGAATCTTTGGTTCGTCGTCCACAATGATGATGTTCATGCGGTTCCCCCCTCATCGTCCTGTGTGCTGCACACGCCGTTATTCAACATCATCGCCTCGTCGTCCAGCGGCAACACGATGGTGATGGAGAGTCCGCAGCCAAGGGTATTGTTCACAACGAATTCGCAGCGGCCGTTGAAATGCAGCTGCAGCCGCCTTGCGACGTTCCTTACGCCGATGTTCTTATATCCGATGGAATCGTTGCTAAGCAGCCGCTTGAACTGATACAGCTCGTCGGGCGTCATGCCGCGCCCGTTGTCGCTCACCGTGAGGTACACGCGGCTACCCGCGCGAATGGCGTTGACGCGTAGGATGCCCGCGCGGCCGGAGTTATGAATGCCGTGGTCGATGGCGTTCTCGATGAGCGGCTGCAGAATAAGCTTCGGCACTTTGAAGGTTTCCAGCGAATCTTCGAGATTCAGCGTGAACTCCAGCCTGTCCTCCAGTCGGAATTTTTGGATGAGCAGATAATCCTTCACATGACGGCACTCTTCCAGAAGCGTCACCATAGAGGTCGCCGTGTCCATGCTGTATTGCATGAGCTTGCCGAGCGCGACGACGATCGCGCTGACCTCCATCTCGTCGCGGCCGATGAGCATCCAGTTGATCGTGTCGAGTGTGTTGTAGAGAAAGTGCGGATTGATCTGCGCCTGCAGCGCTTCGATTTCGGCGGTCTTTTGCGCAATCTTCTCCTGATAGACCTGGTTGACGAGAATATGGATGCGGTTAACCATGTAGTTGAAGGTTTCGGTCAGTTCGCCAATCTCATCCCGCCGGTCGTTCTCCAGCTGGAGATCAAAGTTTTTATCCTGCACCTGTCTCATGCCGTTTTTCAGGCGTGCGAGGGGTTTGGTGATTGCCAGCGCCAGAATCAGCAGAAACATGGAAGCAAGCACAACGGAGACCGTTACGAGCACCACTGTATAGCGCTTGAGCGAATCTGCTTCGGGAAAGAGCTTGCTGTCAGGAATCATGGTAAAGGTGACCCAGCCTGTGAGGCCGTTATACTGAGAGCAGATATAATACGACACGCCGCCGAGCTCGATGACGGACTTTCGCTCGCCCGCTTTGTATCGCGCGAGGAGAGCACTTCGCCAGTCGTCGCGCACGGCGTTGTCGCCGTAGATGATGGTACCTTCCCGGTCGGTAATAAACGTGGTCTGATAGCCGAGAATCTTTTGCTTGGTCAGAATCGCCCCGCCAAACGTGCGCGGGTTGACTTCGGCAACCACGAGCCCGACCGTTTCGCTGTGCCTGTTTTGCAGACCGGCATAGATCAGCAGGCTGTCGGCGGCGTTTGCTGCGGTGTCATACAGCCCGGTCGTTAGGTTCGACCAGATCGCTTTGGCGGGATATTTTTCCGCGTGAGCATAAAGATCCGCCAATATGACGGGGTCGATCGCCGCGTCTTCCGTGCGGCTCGTGTAGACCACCTGCTCGCCTATCAAGATATTGACGTCGCTGATTTCGCTAAACGGGCCAAAGAGATTCTGACACAAGAGAGTAAGCTCTGCGGTTCCGACCAGACCCGGCACACCGGACTCGATTAGATTTGCGAGCTCCTGCGCCTCCGCGCTTCCGGCGACTGTTTGCATGAGGCTATCGATCTGCCGAACCTTGACATTGAGGCTGATGTCGATGCGGTTGATCGTGTCGGACAGCACGCGCTTCTCGCTCTGGCGCACGACTTTGTCCGCCTTTTGATAGGACAGCACGCCGATGACCACGCCAAGCAGCGCGAGCGGAATCGCGCCCATGATGAGCAGTTTTTTCCAAAATGAAATATTCTTGAAGAAGTGCATAGAATGCTCCTATCTACCATTTAGACATCTGAATTGTAGCGGATAGGAGGATTTTTTACAAATATTTCGCAAAAGAAAAATCTTACGGGATTATGATTTGAAGATTCATCTGCACTATAAAACCGTTTAAGTGCAGGTGCTAAAATTTCGGACAGCATGGTAAAAAGTATGAAAGGAATCAGGAGGATAACACCATGTAGAGCATGGAACGTCGATCTGCCGCCCGAAATATGATCTAGGAGCATTGTTAGTAGAATGGGATTTATACGGAGTTTTATGTTCAAAAATTGCGGATAAAAGTGATACAGCAGGGTATTTTGCACAATATTAAAAGATAAGGAGGAGACCCATTTGCAGGTGCAAGATTGAGACTATTTCACCTGCGGCGGTGCGGTGCTTTCGCGTACGATCAGCTTGCACTGCGGTAGCACGACGGATTGGCAGGGCTCACCATTGATTGCTTTTTGCAGCAATTCAATTCCGAGCCTTCCCATCTCCTGACGGTCTACTGCCATCGTGGTCAGAGCAGGAATGAGGTATTTCGAAGATAACACATCATCAATGCCGATAACGGAGATGTCATCTGGAACGCGTATCCCTTTATGATAGAGCTTTCTTAGTGCGCGCATCGCATAAAAATCTGTTGCGCAGAATATCGCTGTTGGTAACTGAGGGCCGGAAAGAGCCTCGTCGATGCAGGAGCCCAGAGAATCCTCGTCATATACGTTTAGCTGGATTCTGTTCGTGCCAAGTGCTATTTTCGCTTCCGCGGTTGCCCTCCGGAAGCCCTCGAAAACGAGCAAATTGAAGTCATGTTGCTTGTTGTTGCCAATGAAAGCGATATCTCTATGGCCAAGATCGAGCAAGTGTTTTGTTGCGGTATAGGCCGCGTGTTCATAGTCAACCTGAACTGAAAGGCATAGATCGCCAGTGCGACGACTACTATCTAATACGATAATTGGTATGTTAAACGATTTTAGCTCGGCATATACGGCACGGTCGATATCACCAAATGAGAGTATTCCATCCAACATGTCGGAACGTAAAACGTCTGAAAATGCAAGATCCTTTCCTTTGTAAAACGTTGAAGTGATTAGGAGATTATAGGAAAGGCTCTCACAGGCTTCCATCACGCTTGTATTGAGCTCGGTATAAAACAATCGATCCTGCAAGGGACATTCGTTTCGAAACAACACAGCAATATTTGCGTTTGAAGATTTCAGCCTGCCCGGCGCGTGGTGTAAATAGCCAGTTTGCTTGACTATGTTGAGAATACGAGCGCGGGTTTTTTCGCCAATGCCGGGTTTCCCGTTCAGCGCGATTGATACGGCGGAGGGCGAAACCCCAGCAATTCGAGCGATGTCAATTGTCGTGATTTTTTCCATAATAGTTACCTCGCCATCTACTAAAAAGAGTATACTAAAAATAATTAGCAATTACAACAAGAATATTCAGTAACTATTTCGCTCATAAGCGGCGAGATTGTTGAAAATTAGTACTTGACAAGACTATATCACGAATATAAACTAAAAGCAACAGAAATACTAAATAGTATTAGTAATACTAATCTTGATCGGATTCCATCCTCTCAATACGTACGATCACCGCTAATCTGTGATTCAATGATCAGTTATCTTCAATACCCACTATAAACATCAATATATCTTGAGTCGTTTCCAACATGATTATTTGATTTTTAATTTTCCGGTGACAAACCGGAATGGAAAACAAAAAAACAAGGAGAGAAAGAACAATGAAAAAGGTCTTTGTGTTGGTCTTGTGCCTGATCATGGCTCTAAGCAGCTTTGCTTGCACAGCAAAAGCCCCTGCGGCGACAGATGAAGCCGCGGCTGCGCCCGAAGCAACCGCCGTAGAAGGAGCCGCGACCGAACCAGCAGCTGCGACGGAAAGCAAGCCGCTCAAGGTCGGCATCGTCGTTGCGGAATACAACGAATGGAACCATCTTTATTATGCTGAAATCGAAAACAAGTGCAAAGAGTTCGGCTGGACGAGCGAAGTCTTTGACGCGGGTCAGGACGTCAACCAGCAGATCAACCTCGTGAACTCCTGCGTTGCGCAGGGCTTCAATGCGATTACCATCCAGCCAGCGGATAACGCCGCACTCGCTCCCGCGATGAAAAAAGCTGCAGAAGCAGGATTGATCGTAGTGTCGCACTATGACATGGATCCCGCCTTGGGTATCAACGACTTGATCTATCAGGTACTCTTTGGCCAGAAGGCCTCCGGCGTTCTGGAAGCGGAAGAGTACGTAAAAGCAGCGGGCGATAGCGGCAAAGTCGCGATTATCGCTGGACTGACCGGCGCAGATAACGCACAGAAACGTACGGAAGGTATGATGGAAGTCTTCGCCAAGTATCCGAACATCGAAGTTGTGCAGACCGTGTATTGCGACTGGGATCGCCAAAAGGCAATGGCTGCCGCCGAGGATATTATGACGGCGCATCCTGACATCAAAGCCTTTATCGTGCAGGATGACGGCATGGCCTGGGGCGTTTATGCTGCAATCGAAGCCGCCGGCAAGACTGATTCCATCCTGATTGCTTCTCAGGGCTTTTATGAGAGCTCCATTCCCGCGATTCAGGAAGGCAAGTTCATGTTTACGATTTCCTATCCGGCCGGATTCTTTGCTCGCGATGCCATGGACGTGATCAAGAAGGTTTCCGATGGTGAAACCGTCGATCGCGTTATGACGCTGGGCATGTTGCTTGTCACCAAGGACAATGTCGAAACCGCACCGCACGATTAAGAGAGCCGAAAGCTCGCATCAAACGTATGTATTTAGGCGGGGCGATAATCGCCCCGTCTAAATGAAAGGATGGGTACCTTGAGCGGCATATTTTTTGAAGTACGGAACATCAGCAAATCCTTTCCGGGCGTGAAGGCGCTGGACAGCGTCAGCATGTCCATCAACCGTGGCGAGGTTCGCGCACTGGTTGGAGAAAACGGAGCAGGAAAGACTACCTTGATGAAGGTGCTAAACGGCAATTACAAGGCGGATAGCGGTGCTTTGTTTATCGACGGCTGCGAGGTTTGTATTACGGACCCGACGGTTGCCGCGCATATGGGCATCAGTATTATCTTTCAGGAATTAAACCTAGTGAATGGGCTCTCGATTGCGGAGAACATTTTCGCTGGCCGCCTCAGTGAAGGCGGTAGGCCGATTCGATGGCGTGAGATTCGAAAAAAGGCGAAAGAATACCTCGATCGTATTGGGTTTAATATTGACCCGAAGATTGAGGTTGGCAAACTCTCCGTCGCTGGCAAGCAGATGGTTGAAATCGCCAAAGCACTCAGTTACAACGCGCAGTTGATCCTCATGGACGAACCCTCGGCGTCGCTGACGCAAAACGAACTTGAAAAACTCTTTGCGATCATCCGGGATCTGAAACAAAAGGGGATCGCTGTGATATACATTTCCCATCGATTGGAAGAGATTTTTTCAATCTGCGATTCGGTAACCGTCATGAGAGACGGCGAGATCATAGGAACCTCATCTGTTCAGGATGTAACGAAAAACAGGCTGGTGGAAATGATGGTTGGCCGAGAAATCAACCAAGCGTTTCCGCAGCGCGAGCATCACATTCAGGAGGAGGTTCTTCGTGTAGAGAATCTCATGCGCAAAGGCGGAAAGGCGAAAATCAGCTTCAACCTGCATCGTGGAGAGGTGCTCGGTATTGCCGGGCTCGTCGGAGCAGGTCGAACCGAGGCGATGCGCGCGCTTTATGGCGTAGACTATATCGCCGGTGGTAGCGTGTTTGTCAAGGGAAAAAAGCTTCAATCTAGTTCGCCGCGCGCAGCCAAGGACGCCGGGATCGCATTTTTAACAGAGGATCGCAAGGATGAGGGGTTAACAATAGACTTTTCGATCAAGAGCAATATCGTTATGGCAAATCTGAAGAAAATCGTCGGGCGCTTATTTTTGAGTAACGCAAAGGAAAATGCGATCGCTGATGAGTACATTCAGGCGATCAAAATCAAAACGCCGTCTCGTACTCAGAAAGTGCTGAATCTCTCGGGAGGCAATCAGCAAAAGGTTGTCGTCGCGAAATGGTTCAACACGGACTCCGATATCATCATCATGGATGAGCCAACACGCGGCATCGACGTTGGCGCGAAATATGAAATCTATGAGATCATCAACGATCTGGTTTCACATGGAAAGGCCGTCATCATGATCAGCTCTGAGCTGCCCGAGGTTCTTGGCATGAGCGATCGTGTGCTCGTTATGAAAAGCGACGCGATTGTGGCCGAACTGACGGGCGAACGGATCAACGCGGTCGATATTATGAACTACGCATTCTGAGAGATGGTGAGCAAATGAGTGATGTAAATGAATCCAAGTGGAACAAAATCGGAGGTTGGACGCGCGATAACACAAACCTGCTGCTGCTTATCGCATTGATTATAGCAGGAGCTCTCCTAAGTGAAAACTTCTTTTCTTGGTCGAACCTAATGAATCTAATGCGCCGTATTTCGGTCAACGGAGTGATGGCAATCGGATTTACGATGACTCTTTTAGTTGGGGGGTTCGACCTATCCATCGGCGCAACGCTCTCCATGTGTGCGGTGTTATGCGTTGGAGTTGAAAAATCCTCTGGCTCAGCCGCACTGGGCATGACCGTCGCATTGAGCGCAGGCTTAGCAATGGGCGCGTTCAACGGCGTTTTGATGATGGTGACGCGCGGTGGCAGCGGCGAAGCGTTTCTCATCACACTGGCTACGGGTATGGTTGGAACAGCAATTGCACTGACCTATTGCAGCGGATTAGATATCTATGGTGTCAACGCCGATTGGTACAAGGCGATTGGCCAAGGTAACGTTGCAACATTCCCGATCGCGGCTATTATTTGGATTATTCTGATGGTCATCATGCAGGTCATCATCAAGAAAACGCAATTCGGGCGAAGGCTAATCTTAAGCGGCG
>JAUYTF010000166.1 GCA_030695285.1 Eubacteriales bacterium
CTTTTTCTTCCGCTTCCAAGCGGTCTTCGCGCTCTTCTTCGGTTTCCGGCGCTTTGATGCTGTCCGCGAGCATGTCGTAGGCTTTATCGAACGAGCCTTCGCTGATATAGTCCAAAAAACGGTAGCAGTAATCGCTGCCGCGCGTCACGATTGAGCAGCCCGCCGTCAAGAGCGTGCTACTGAGCATGAGGGTCGCGATGAGTAATGCGAAAAATCGTTTCATTTCTCTCCCTGATCCTTTGAAATTCCCCCCCGGTAAAGCAAGGATATTATACCAAATGTGCGGAGTGGGGGAAGCGAATCCGATAAAAGTTAATAATCCTGCCACGATTCACGGCGCAAACAGGTTGATTGTGAAGGAATCCGCAGTCACACTGGCGATAAAGAGACGAATGGCTCTGGCAATAATCCGCGCAAGGGAAGCCACCGCGGTTTCTTTGTTTGCGCGTAGGATGTAAAAACCCACATTGCGATATTATCGGAAAAAGTACCTAAAATTATCGAAATTTTTCACCCTTCATTCGTTGTATGTTATAGGAGAGCTTCCAGAACTGGAGGTTTATTAAGATTTTAGGAGATAGCATATGCGCACCATTTTGAAGCGAATCGGCAACGATATCACAATCCCCAGTTTAAACGAAACGAGAACAAGCCGCTGAACCATGAGCAAATCGCTCAGAAGATGTCAGAAGCAATGCGAGCGTTGCGAGCGACGGAACCCGCCAACTTTATGCCGAAGAAAACGCAATCTACAACAAGCGGCGCTTCCGGTAACGGACTTTTTCCCATCAGTGACGTCACCGGAAGCAGAGGGCTGGTTTCACTACAGAGAGATAAAGATGGCAATAAAAGCAAAGGTAAAGGCGATACACGCACCAAAGATCCCTACATTCCCATCAGTGTGGTAACCGGAAGCAGAGACATCACCACGGTATCTCCTCAACTGCGCGCTTTCTTGCTGAAAGGCTCGCCATCGGCTACAACGGCTATGCCAGAAGAGTATGCTGGTTTAACAAATGTATTGGAAAAGGCAGCGGATGTTATAAACTTTGATGAGTGGGGAGATTTGACCGCAAAACAACAGCTCGCTGTTGCGCAAAAAGCCGGTTTATCGCTAGAAGACCAGCGGGAATTGCTCAACACCAAGCCACACTATGTAGAGACCATCGCCAAGGTGCAGGATATATTTGCCAATCGCTACGCTCTCGGCATTACGCTTGCGGATGCGCGAAACACCGCAAAAGAGCTGTTCGACATAGCAAACGAGCGGAATGAAGCGATCACGAAAACCGGTAAGTATGAAAACGATGTGGTCTTTGCGCCGAGAGCTCTTAGGTGGCTGGATGAGGAGGAGAAGAAATTACTGGATAATCCGCCAAAAAAAGCAAGTGAAACTGAATGGGATACAGAGTATACTGGAGGAAATCCACAGCAAACGTCTATGGACGATACGTCTGGATCAACACAGAATGGAAGTGCGAATGACTATATTCAGGTGCCTGGTAAAGCACTAATTGGCCCAGGAAGTAATAATCCCACTATCAACTGCTATGGTTATGTACTCATGAATCTAGGGATTCAACCGAGCGATGGGGATTATGATATTCAACCAGGAATGCTTTCGGAGACGAGGGCGGGAGACCATGCACATGTAGTGGGGAATGAAATAGTTTTAAACAATGACCTAGAAACGATAAAAGATTTTGTGATCCGTGATTTTAAGCAAACCGGGAGAACCGCGCGTGAGATAGATTCATATAAAAATGCGAATGAAGGGGAAATAGTCGTTGCGCTTAAGACTACGCATCCATTTATTGGAATGGAGGATTATCATTGCATGGTACTCTTATCTGATGGTACTTGGGCAGACAAACTAGGAACAGGGGGCAACTCTAGAAACAGGGAGATAGAAGATCCAGACAAGTCTTGGGGAGATTGGTGG
>JAUYTF010000076.1 GCA_030695285.1 Eubacteriales bacterium
CTTGGTTTTCATTTCCAATTCCCTTCCTTTTGTTTTTTTATTATACAGCAACTTCCTGCTGTGTATAAACCTGTTAAAGCAACGCTTTTTGCCAAACCGTCATTTCTCCCGGGATTCGATTGCACCAGAGGCAATACGGAACCGCAGTGAGCTTCACTTGGGAAAACGAAAACTGCGCAGTTCCGTACAACAGTTGATCGTTCGGGAGCTGTTGAGAGAGGCGTTTGCCCGAGTAACACAGCGTCGGCAGACTGCCGGGCAGGTCAGGCAGCGGTTGATCCGGTTCTATCCGGGAATCATAAGACACATGCAGTGCCGTGAGATTCTTACCGTTGTCCGCCTCCTCCAAGCAGTAGACGTACGGTCCCATCATCAGCGCGAGTTTTCCAAGATCCGCACGAACTTGCTCGTTGGCCGCGAAAAACGTCGGTTCAACATTGGCGCGGAGGGTGAATGTCTGCACACCGCCGCGGGAAACGGCAAGCACGGCATATCCGTTTTCAACCACAGGAGATATCTCTTTCTCGTCTAATCGGAACACCGGTGTTTTGAAATAGGCGGGAATGCGAACGCGCACCGTAAACGAATGAGACGAGGCGCTCTCCACCATTAAGCGTACGCACCCGTCACTCATATAGCTTGCGTCCATCTGGATGTTGACATCCGTTCCCGCAATGTTTGTGCGCAGCTTGGATGAGATAAATTGATTGATATAAATGGACTTGTCGTCCTCGCCGTAGATATACTGGCCGATCGATGCAAGGGTCCGCGCGATGTTGGGCGGGCAGCAGGCACAGGAGAACCACTCCTGGCGAACGGGTTTTACATGCGACATTGAGGTTGACGCCTTACAGTTATCCGGCCAGACTTCCAGCGGGTTGACGTAAAAATATCGGTCACCCTGCGCGGAGATGCCTGCCAGCACTGTATTGCAGAGCGCGCGCTCCACGGCATCGTAATAAGAAGCATCACGCGTTAAGAGATTCATGCGCTGCCCGAACATCATCAGCCCGATCGAAGCGCAGGATTCACAATACATCCGGTCATTCGGCAAGTCATAATCCACCGTAAAGCGTTCCAGGAGTCCCGATGAGCCGATGCCGCCGGTGATATACATCCGCCGGGTCGTGACGTTCTCCCAGATCGTCTTGCAGGCCTGCTTCATCTTTTCATCGTCGCATTCCCTGGCGAGATCCGCCATCGCGGCATACATATACATAGCCCGTACTGCATGCCCCTCCGCGGTCTTCTGTTCCACCGGCAGCAGATGTGTCTGCGCGTATTCTGCGTCATAGTTTGAAAACTCCGGAAACAGCCTGAAGTCCTTACTCGTTTCCAACTCATGGATCAGATAATTGGGCACTTTTCCGCGTTCAGTCAGAAAATGCCTCGCAAGGTCAAGATAACGATTCTCCCGTGTCACGCGGTAGAGCTTCACAAGCGCGAGCTCGAGCTCCTGATGTCCAGGATAGCCTTTGCACTTGCCTTCTTCCGGCCCGAACACGTTGCCGATGAGGTTCGCAAATCGTTTGGCAACCTCCAGCAATCTATCCGCGCCGGTGGCATTATAGTAAGCAACCGCAGCTTCGATCAAATGCCCTGCGCAGTAGAGTTCATGCCCTTCTGCAAGATTCTTCCATCGTTTTTCCGGGTTTGCGATCGTAAAATAGGTGTTGAGATATCCGTCAGGCTGCTGCGCGCGTTCAATCAATCCAATTAAATCATCCGCAAGCGTCCGGAGGGCTTCCCCTTTTCCGATTTCGATGCAGTACGCTGCCGCCTCCAGCCACTTGTATGCGTCGGTATCCTGAAACACAGCACCGGAATGGCTTCCCTGCTTTTCCCCAGCGGCGATGCGGAAGTTATCGATGCAGCTGGAAACCCGCTCCTCCGTGATACGTCCATTGAGCGCCTCCCATTGATGCGAATCCGAAATGTCGACGCGGCCATTTAATGCGTCCCACTGATACGGAAGAATTGTCTCCGCAATCTTAGAAACATATCTTCCGAAAAGCTGGTCCGTAATTTCAATATGCCGGATGTTTGAAACGCGCAGTTTGTTTGCCATTGTTGTTCCATCCTTGTAGTGCTAAACGTTTTCTATTTTTATGCGTTTAATTAGAAAAGCGGGTTGGTTTTTAGCGAAATGTGTTAAACGTTTCCCTTGTAAAAACACTATACAGCAACAAAAGTGCGGTTGTAAAGTCTTTTTTTAATTACTTTATCTGGTAATCGTTTTATTATTTTACATTTTGATAAGATCCAGCCCAGGCTGAAAGGTTGCCTCTTGCTATTTAGATGGACAACGTTTAACATATAGATAATGAATGGGCGTTTGTTCGCCCATTGTCGACGCAGGAAGCAGGTGCATATTGTGGCAACCATTCGGGAGATTTCTGAGCGTACCAGTATGTCCATCGCAACTGTGAGCAAGGTGCTCAACGGTAAGGACGGCGTGAACGCGGAAACGCGGCAGCTTATACTGGACACGGCACGGGAGCTGAACTACCGTCCTAACCTCAACGCGCGTTATTTAAAGAGCGGACGCAGCCAGACGATTGGCATCGTCACCGAGGATCTGACCGTTTTCAACGCGCCCGAGATCGTAGACGGCATTGCAGCCGCCTGCGACGAAGCGGGCTATCACTATATTTTAGGCAATCTTCGTTTCTATAAGCGGTACGGCAACGGCCCGAAAGACCTCGCTGAGAGCACCGCTCTGGTATACGGAATCGTAGACGACATGCTCAGCAAGCAGGTTGACGGCATCATCTATATCGGATGCCACAGCCACGTAGTGGTGTCTCTTTCGGATCATCCCGAGCCGCACTTTGTCTGCGCATACTGCACCAGCCAGGACCCAGCGATCCCGTCGATTATTTACGACGATAAAAAGGCCGCTTTTGAGGCAACCGAGCGGCTCATCCGCGCAGGCGGGCGCACCATTGGAATGATTGCCGGGCCATCGGACAGCAGCCATGCCTTTAACCGCACCCGCGGGCATCAGGAGGCGCTCTATGCACACGGCGTACCGTATAATCCCGCGCTCACCGCCGTTGGCGATTGGGGCAGGGACTGCGGCTATTCGCTCGGAGAGCGGCTCGTCAAAGCTGGCGCGAGCGCAATCTTCGCACATAACGACCTGATGGCGACGGGCGTGCTGGATTACTGCAACGCAAACGGAGTTGAAGTTGGCAAAGATCTGCTACTTATCGGCTTTGATAACCGCGAAATCTCCGCCGTATGCCGCCCGCAGCTTTCTACCGTCG
>JAUYTF010000104.1 GCA_030695285.1 Eubacteriales bacterium
CGCCGCGCTCGAGAGCATCGGTGTGCAGTTGTTTGATCACATCATCGTCGGCGGGGAGCACGCGTACAGCTTCTCCACGGGCGCGGTGATCGGCGTCTCCGGCGCGGAGGCGGAGGTGTTTTCGCTCTCAGATTATCAGGCATTACAGGCGCAGGCCGTACGCACAGGCGCGCTCCTTCGCGTGATGGAGCCGTATTAAACAACACTGATTGGGTAAATATAACAAAAGTGACAAAAAAGCTTTTCGCACAGACGAAAAGCAAAAAAATATAGCAAAAGCGACGGTATCTCACCGCCGCTTTGTTTTTGTAAGTCTGCTTAGTCGCGAATCTCGTTTCAGTTTTACGGCTGCACGGTTTTGATAGAAAACGTCACCGTCAGATTCGCCTCCACCGCGATCGAACTGCTCTTGAACACAACGCCGACCAGCTGGTTTTCCACGGGCGCTTCGGTGACGAGCAGCATCGCGTCCAGCGCGACTTCCCCCGCCGCCGCAATCGCTTCCGCTTTCTCCTTTGCGTCCGCAACCGCTGCCGCAAGCGCGCCGGCGTATGCCGTGGAGGCGTCGAGCAGGCTATAGGTCACCTCATAGCTCTCGATGATCTTTGCGTCGATGATCGGCGAGAGTATGGTGTTCACGCGGGCGATGTCGTTTTCGATGATCGTAATCGTTTGCCGTGCCGTATAACCCGTGACCACACCGTCGCTCTCGCGCGTTGTGGAGCTCAGCGTAATGCCGGAGATGTTTCGCGTCAGAACGCTCTGCGCCTCCGCGATGTCCTTTACCTGCTGGGTCATCGCTTCGCATAAGGCAGCTGCTTCTTCCGAGCTGGCGCTTGCTCCGGCGGTTACGATAGTGATGGTCGCAACATCCGGCTCAACAGTGACCACGCCATAACCACTCACGACGATGGTGTGATCCGGCGGAATCGCCTCGTTGTTGACAATCACGGTCGGCTGCTCCGGCCTTGCCGTCGGCGCAGGGGTGATATCCCCCTCTTCTTTGCAGGCCGCAAGCGAAAAAGCGAACAGCAGCACCATCCCGGCTGCGATGCTTGCGCGTAGGATTGTTTTTTTTGCTCCGGTGTTTTGATGCAAGGTGTTATCCCTCCTAATCCACTCGGTTGAGTTTCCCGTCGTTTAAGAACGAATTTAAATTCTCTGCCGCAATATCCACCAAACGTTCTCGAACATCCTTAGGCAGCCACGCTACATGCGGGGTAATCAGGCAGTTCTTTGCAAAAAGCAGCGGGTTGTCAGGCAGAATCGGCTCACGGTCCACCACGTCCAGCCCTGCGGCATAGATCAAGCCCGTATTGAGCGCTTCCGCCAGCGCAGCGGAGTCTACCAGCGCGCCACGCGCGGTGTTGATGAGTATGGAAGATGGTTTCATCATGGCGAGCGAATCGCGGTTGACGACGCCGCGCGTCTCCGTCGTTGCCGCGCAGTGCAGCGAAAGCACGTCGCTTTGGCGAAAGAGGTCTTCGAGCGAAACATACGAGCCGCAGAATTCCGTTCGCGCGTTTCGGCTGTTTCCGATCACGCGCATGCCCAGCGCCTGCGCAATTTCCGCCGCGCGAGAGCCGATGGCTCCCGTGCCGAGCACGCCGAAGGTTTTGCCGGAAAGCGCGATCATCGGCGCGTCCCACACGCAGTCTCCCGCGTGCTGTGTCCAGCGGTCTTTGCGCAGTTCTGTGTCCAGTGCGCGGGTGCGGTTGGTCAGCTCCAGCAGCAGCGCGATGGTGTGCTGCGCCACGGCGTCCGTCGAGTATCCGGGCAC
>JAUYTF010000114.1 GCA_030695285.1 Eubacteriales bacterium
AAGGTTGAAAACAACTTCGAGCCAAAGTACATCACCCTGCGCGGCAGAGGCGATGTCTTAGAGCGCATCCGCAAGGAGGCGAAGTCCGCCGAGAAAGTGTTTCTCGCGACCGACCCTGACCGCGAAGGTGAGGCCATCAGCTGGCATCTAGCGCAGGTGCTCCATCTCGACGAGAAGAGCAAGTGCCGCATCGTGTTCAACGAGATCACGGCCACCGCCGTCAAAAACTCGATCAAAGGCGCGCGCCCTATTGACATGCGGCTTGTGAACGCACAGCAGGCGCGGCGCATTCTCGATCGTTTGGTCGGCTACGAAATAAGCCCCATCCTCTGGCGTAAAGTTCGAAAAGGCCTCTCGGCAGGTCGCGTGCAGAGCGTTGCAACGCGCATCATCTGCGACCGCGAGAGCGAGATTCGCGATTTCGTGCCGGAAGAATACTGGAACATCTCTGCAAAACTGCGCGAGATTACAAACAAAAAGACGTTTGACGCGAAGTATTATGGCGAGAACGGAACCAAGCGGGATCTTTGCAACGAGGCCGACACGAATGAAGTCCTCAGCCGCATTCAGGATCAGCTCTTTGCGATTACCGAGGTGAAAGAGGGCGTCAAGTCCCGCCACCCTGCGCCGCCGTTTACGACGAGTAGCTTGCAGCAGGAAGCATCTCGCAAGCTTGGCTTTACCACGAAGCGCACGATGATGATTGCCCAGCAGCTTTATGAAGGCATCGATATCAGCGGGAAAGGGGCGGTCGGTTTAATTTCTTATATCCGTACCGACTCCGTACGCATTGCAGCGGAAGCGCAGCAAGCGGCGCGCGCGTTTATCGCGGGGCGTTTTGGTGACACATATATTCCGGAAAAACCGAATTTTTACAAGGGACGAGCGAACGCGCAGGATGCGCACGAAGCCATCCGCCCGACGAGCGTTGACCACGAGCCCGCAGCGATCAAAGACCGCCTCACGGGCGAACAGTTCCGCCTCTACAAGCTCATTTTCGAGCGCTTTCTCGCCAGTCAGATGAGCGATGCGACCTTCGCCACCACGCAGGTATCTCTGGATTGCGCGGGGGCAACCTTCCGTGCAAACGGCATCCGTACGATCTTCGACGGATTCACCGCCATCTATACAGAAGGGCGCGACGACGTGCAGGAGAAAGAAACCACCCTGCCGGAACTTACGCAGGGAGAGATCTGCAAAGCAGAGAAGATTGACCACGAGCAAAAATTCACCCAACCGCCGCCGCGCTACACGGAGGCAACGCTAGTCAAGGCGCTGGAAGAAAAAGGAATCGGACGCCCCAGCACGTATTCGCCGACGATTTCTACCATCGTTGACCGCGGCTATATCGCCCGTGAAAAGAAACAGCTGGTGCCGACGGAGCTTGGTTTTGTCGTCAACCGCTTTATGATGGACAACTTTGATGAAATCGTGGATGTGCAGTTCACCGCCGGCATGGAAAGCCAACTGGACGGCGTGGAAGAAGACAAGATCGGCTGGGCGGATGTGCTCTCAAAATTCTACACTCCGTTTCATGAAAAGGTAGAAATTGCGCTCGAAAAAGCCCCTCCGGAGAAGATTCCGGATGAGGTATCTGATATCGTCTGCGAAAAATGCGGCGCGATGATGGTCTACAAGCTCGGGCGCTTTGGCAAGTTCCTCGCCTGCCCGAATTTCCCCACCTGTCGCAACACCAAGGCAATTGTGGAGAAGATTGACGTCCCCTGCCCCAAGTGCGGTGCGGCGCTCATCAAGCGAAAGAGCAAGCGCGGCAAGGCGTTCTATGGCTGCGAAACATATCCGGTATGCGATTTTGTCTCATGGGACAAACCCACCAAGATTGCCTGCCCGCAGTGCGGCGGCATGATGGTGCAGAAGATCGGGCAGAACGGCAGCTATATCGCCTGCATGAACAAAGAGTGCGGCTATATCCACCGCAACGCGAAAAAAGGCAAGGACGAAAAAGAGGCGGAAGCCGAATAATGCGCCGCGTGTGCGCAGAAAAGAACAATGGACTGAAACCAAAGGACGATACCGAATGAGCGAAGAGCGCGTCAGCGTCGTCGGCGCCGGGCTTGCCGGTTGCGAGGCAGCCTATCAGCTGGCCGAGCGCGGGATCGCCGTCGACCTATATGAAATGAAACCGCAAAAGATGTCCCCGGCTCACCACAGCGGGGACTTTTGCGAGCTGGTTTGCAGCAATTCTCTTCGCTCCGATCGCATCGAAAACGCCGTCGGGCTATTAAAAGCGGAGCTGCGGATACTGGGTTCTCTCGTGCTCCGCGTGGCGGACGAGACGCGTGTGCCCGCGGGCGGCGCGCTTGCGGTTGACCGAGAAGGCTTTGCCGCGCGGGTGAGCGAGATCATCCTTACGCACCCGAACATCACGATCCACAGCGGGGAAGTCACCTGCGTGCCGGATGCTCCGGCGATCATCGCGAGCGGCCCTTTGACCAGCGACACGCTGGCGGAGGACATCGCGCGGCTCACCGGCGAGGCACTGCATTTCTACGACGCGGCGGCGCCCATTGTAACCTATGAGTCGCTAGACATGACAAAGGTTTATCGCGCTTCTCGCTACGGGAGGGGGGGCGATTACCTCAACTGCCCCATGACGCGGGAAGAGTATGAGGCCTTCTATCAGGCGCTCATCACGGCAGAGACAGCGCAGCTGAAAGCCTTCGAAACGCAGCGGGTCTTCGAGGGCTGCATGCCCGTCGAGGTCATGGCTAAGCGCGGGGTGCAGACGCTCTGCTATGGCCCGCTCAAGCCCGTTGGGCTGGAGGTGGACGGAAAAGAGCCGCACGCCGTCGTACAACTGCGTCAGGACGACAAGGAAGGTAGGCTTTTTAACCTCGTCGGCTTTCAGACCAACCTCAAGTTTGAAGAACAACGGCGCGTGTTCGGGCTGATTCCGGGACTGGAGCACGCGGAATATGCGCGCTATGGCGTGATGCACCGCAACACGTTTTTAAACTCTCCCAACCTGCTAGACCTCAACTATCAGATGCGCACCGTGCCGCGCCTCTATTTCGCGGGGCAGATGACGGGTGTGGAGGGCTATGTCGAGAGTGCGTCGAGCGGCTTTGTCGCGGCG